>NZ_JAMTCC010000016.1:0-109499 GCF_025370265.1 Shewanella septentrionalis
AACAAACCAGCAAGTGTCGCACTCATTAAGTTAGCTAAAGAGCCGGCGATAACCGCACGAATACCCATTGTAGCTAAATCATGACGACGGTTAGGAGCCATTGCACCTAAACCACCAAGCAGAATCGCGATTGAAGACAAGTTAGCGAAACCACACAGAGCAAACGAGATAATCGCTTTTGTTCTGTCTGTCATTGCTAAACCTGTTTCTGCCACAACCATACCGCCATCAGCGATGTCTTTCAGGTATGGAGCAAAGTTTAAATAAGCAACGAATTCGTTAACAATGATCTTTTGACCAATGAAAGAACCAGCGACTAATGCTTCATTCCAAGGTACACCGATAAGGAATGCTAAAGGCATGAACACATAACCGAGGATCAGTTCAAGTGTTAACTGAGGCATGCCCACCCAACCACCGATACCACCGATGATACCGTTGATCATAGCGATCAAACCAACGAAGGCTAACAACATAGCGCCAACGTTTAACGCTAAATGCATACCAGATGAAGCACCTGCTGCAGCTGCGTCTAACACGTTAGCTGGTTTGTCAGGATCTTCTGGCAAATCGCTCATGTCATTTTTAGCAACTTCAGTTTCAGGGTGCATCAGTTTAGCCATTAATAGACCACCTGGTGCTGCCATGAATGATGCGGCCACTAAGTACTCGATAGGTACACCCATCTGCGCGTAACCAGCCAATACTGAACCCGCGATTGACGCCAAACCACCGACCATGATCGCAAACAGTTCAGACTGCGTCATAGTTGGGATGAATGGACGAACAACCAGAGGAGCTTCAGTTTGACCCACGAAGATGTTAGCTGTTGCTGACATTGATTCTGTACGGCTTGTGCCCAATGCTTTTTGTAAACCACCACCGATGATACGGATGATCCACTGCATAACGCCTAAGTAATATAGAACCGCGATCAGAGAAGAGAAGAACACGATAACGGGTAACACGTTCACTGCGAAGATGAAGCCAAGTTTGAAGTTAGCTAAATCACCAAACAGGAAACCGATACCGTTTTGTGCGTAACCAATAACGCTAGAAACCGCATCAGACATACCTTTTAGAATGTCTTTACCAACAGGAACGTACAGTACAAAACCACCGAAAGCAGCTTGGATAGCTAACGCGCCACCCACTGTACGCAAATTAATTGCTTTTTTGTTATTCGATAGGAGGAAACCTATCGCAAGTAGGGTGACCACCCCTACTAAACTCATCAATATATTCATTAACCATCACCCTATTGTTAACACTTTTTAATTATGTTGTTAATCAACCTATTTCCGAGTCAGATTATACCCGAGCCTAAGTCGAAAATCGTCGTTTTGATCATATTTTTGGAGTTTAATTTCAATCGCTTAGTGGAGAATGCTAGTGCGACCTACACCTGTTTATTTAAAAACAGCTAAAGGTCAAACAGTTGCATAGCATTCTTCATCAAGTGTTCTGATATTAGAACACTTGATTTTTTTTGCAAAGCGGCGATTTTGTCTATAAAAAGAACAAGGTTAGCGGGTTGGTTACGTTTTTCTGCAACATTTATCGGCGTCATCGCCGGGGAATCAGTCTCAAGTATGAGGTGTTCGAGCGGAAGTTCGGTGACAGTTTTGAGTAATTTTTTGGCATTAGGATTCATAATCAAACCACCAATTCCCAGCTTAAAACCTAACTTGATATATTCCTGTGCAATCTCAACACTGCCAGAAAAAGCATGTATCACACCGCCTCTAGGCAATTGATACTTTTTTAAACAGGCCAAAACCTCGGGATGCGCTTTAACACTATGAATAATCACCGGCAGATTAACGGATTTAGCTAACGTCAATTGCGCCTCAAAAAACGCTAACTGCTGCGGCCAAGTAGCGGAGTAAAGTTTATCTAAGCCACATTCACCAATAGCAACAAAACGAGGACATTCGAGCAACGCGGCAACTTTAGATGTTAATGCTAAGATCCCTGCATCAACATTCTCTGGGCAAAACCAAGGATGGATACCAAGGGCAAAATAGGTTTGATATTGTGCGGCAACAGCGAGCTGTTTGTGCCAGTGTTGCGGGGACACGCCAGGAATAATCAGATTATTAACCCCAACACTGTGCATTCGCTGCACTACAGTATCGCGGTCAAGATCAAACTCGGCAAAATCTAGATGTGCGTGGGTATCAATCACTGCAAATACCTCACTCTGCGGTCGATTGACCGTTTGAATGCGCTTCAGGCGGCAATGCCGTTTCATCAGCTGCTGTCGTTTTAGCGCATTTTATCGCTAATGGCGGATCTTCAAGGCGTGGCATACAACAACGACGATTTTCGGGTGTCAGCCCCATACGGTCGCACCAATCGATATAAACCTGCCATGTTTTTGTGATCCAATTCGCCATCATTCACATCCATAACCGTTTTTAGATTTCATTAGATACAAAAAAGGCGGTGAACTCACCGCCATTTCAACCACTATTTTGAACCTGACCTAATTAGTGCTCGCGGGTTTTCGCAAACTCAATATCAGGATATCTTTCCATTGCAAGATTCAGGTTAACCATAGTTGGCGCAATATAGGTTAAGTTGTCACCACCATCGAGTGCTAAGTTTTGGCTACACTTGCGGCGGAACTCTTCAAGCTTACGCTCATCCTTGCAATAAACCCAGCGAGCGGTCGAAACGCTGATACCTTCGTAAATGGCTTCAACGTTGTATTCGCTCTTAAGACGTCCAACAACCACTTCAAACTGCAGTACACCCACGGCGCCAACAATTAAATCGTTAGTATCGATTGGGCGGAATACTTGCACAGCACCTTCTTCAGACAACTGTACTAAGCCTTTTAACAGTTGCTTTTGCTTGAGTGGATCGCGCAGACGGATACGGCGGAACATTTCAGGCGCAAAGTTAGGCACGCCAGTGAAGCGGAACTTTTCACCTTGGGTAAAAGTATCGCCAATACGAATAGTGCCATGGTTATGCAAACCAATGATATCGCCTGGGTAAGCTTCTTCAGCACGCTCACGATCGCCCGCCATAAAGGTCAATGCATCGCTGACGTTAACATCTTTACCGATACGCACATGGTGCATTTTCATGCCCTGCTCGTAACGGCCAGAACAAACACGCATAAAGGCGACACGGTCACGGTGTTTTGGATCCATATTTGCTTGGATTTTAAACACAAAACCAGTGAATTTCTCTTCTTCAGGCATAACTACGCGTGCATCGCTTTCGCGCGGTAATGGCTTAGGTGCCCACTCAACGATACCGTCAAGAATATGATCCACACCAAAGTTACCTAACGCGGTACCAAAGAACACTGGCGTCAGCTCACCTTTCAAGAAAGCCGCATGGTCAAATTCATTCGATGCGCCACGCACTAATTCCATCTCATCACGTAAATCAGCGGCATAACTGCCTATCGCTTTATCAAGATCAGGATTATTGATACCCTTCACCACGCGACGCTCTTGGATAGTATGCCCCATACCACTTTGATACAGCACGACTTCATCACGCAGTATGTGGTAAATACCTTTGAATTCTTTACCGCTGCCAATAGGCCAAGTAATAGGTGCGCAGGCAATATTGAGTACGTTTTCGACTTCATCCATCAAATCGATAGGATCACGGATATCACGGTCGAGTTTGTTCATAAAGGTCACGATCGGCGTATCACGCAGACGGGTCACTTCCATCAACTTAATGGTACGGTCTTCTACACCCTTTGCAGAGTCAATGACCATCAGACAGGAGTCTACAGCCGTTAGCGTACGATAGGTATCTTCGGAGAAGTCTTCGTGACCAGGCGTGTCGAGTAGGTTAACGAGGGCGCCACCATAGGGGAACTGCATAACAGACGTAGTAATCGAAATACCACGGTCCTTCTCCATTTCCATCCAGTCAGACTTAGCATGCTGACCCGATTTTTTGCCTTTAACCGTACCCGCTTTTTGCAAAGCGTTTCCGAATAACAGCACTTTTTCGGTAATGGTTGTTTTACCCGCGTCGGGGTGCGATATGATCGCGAAGGTGCGACGTTTATCGACCTCTACTTTATTGCCTGACATGTTAACCTATGCACTAGTATCGCTAAAAAGGCGCAAATTATAGCGCCTCAGTTCGAGCTTGGCTAGGCAAAGCCCGAGATGAGCTCGGGCAGAGGGGGGTTATTTTGTGGCTTCGAGCAAACCTTTAACTTTAGCGAGCTCAATCCGCGCATATCTATGTTCAACAAAATCATAAATATTAGTGGCCAGTGCTAAGCGGAAATAGTTAGCAGCATCTTGATATTGCTTGTTTTCAATAGCCATTTTCGCCAAGTAAAAATAAGCCTCACATAAACGTTCTGCATATTCTTTAGGATGAGTTAAGCCGACTTTGGCGGCAGCAAACACCTCATCATGGCTCTTAGTACCTAAATAATAATCAACGATAACGGTCGCCCATGCATCATTGTCCAAATTCTTACGGTTTTCAGCTAACTGTTTTTTAGCTGCGACAGCATCATCTTTAAAATCAATCAAATACAGCCATAATGCGCGATAACCGTCTTTATTATCGCCGGCATAAAATGCCTGCATATCTTTAGTGGCTAAATCGTTACGGTCGCCATAGTACAAGGCAATACCGCGATTCAAATAGGCATAATCGTAATTAGGGGCGAGTTCTAACACGCCATCGAATGCTTCATAGGCGCTAGCGTATTCGCCTTCTTGGGTGTAATAAATCCCAAGGAAATTATAAGCATCGGCTAGATCGGGTTGCAGCTTCAGCGCTTGCATAAAATCGATGCGAGCAAGCAGTCTTAAGCCCACACTGTCGTATATCACACCACGATCGTAATGAAATCTGGCTCTCTGCTCATTAGTTAATTCAACCGTAGCCAAAATCTCGTTGAGCTTCGCTAACGTCACTTCCACTTTATAATCAGGCATGACAGGTGCGATAACCAATTTACCTTCAACATCATTATGGTTATCTAAAGGAGACTGGGTGGTAGCGCATCCGGCTAACAACAGACTGGCGCCCGCCAGCACAGCAACGACAGCGGTTCTAATTTTAAGACTCATCCATTTCTACCTTTTTAGATTCCCAACATACGCAGAAGAATCTTCATGATAGCAATCCCACCACAGGACTGCTATTGGGGAATTAAGATTAATACTGACTTTCTTAATGCCAAAAACAAAAAAGGAGATCATTTGATCTCCTTTTGATGCAATCACTTAGAAAGTGTGTGCCAATAATAAGTCAAAGACTCATTATTCAGCAGCGGCAGTTTCTTTAGTTTGTGCTTCTTTAATTGACAGACGTACGCGGCCTTGACGATCCACTTCCATTACTTTAACAGCAACTTCTTGGTTCAGTTCAAGGTGATCAGACACGTTAGCAACACGCTCATCACTGATTTGTGAAATATGTACTAAACCGTCTTTGCCCGGCAGAATGTTCACGAACGCACCGAAATCAACGATACGGATAACTTTACCGTTGTAGATACGACCCACTTCAACTTCTGAAGTGATTTCTTCGATACGACGGATAGCTTCTTTGGTTGCTTCGCCGTTTGAAGAAGCGATCTTCACAGTACCGTCATCTTCCAGTTCAATCGTAGTGCCGGTTTCTTCAGTAAGAGCACGGATAACTGCGCCGCCTTTACCGATAACGTCACGGATTTTTTCTGGGTTGATCTTGATAACAGTGATACGTGGAGCGTGATCAGAAATATCATCACGGTGTGAACCAATCGCTTGATCCATCACGTTCAGGATATGTACACGTGCGCCATAGGCTTGTTGCAGTGCGATATCCATGATTTCTTTAGTGATACCTTCGATCTTGATATCCATCTGCAGTGCAGTAATACCATCACGCGTACCCGCAACTTTAAAGTCCATGTCACCTAAATGATCTTCATCACCTAAGATATCAGAAAGAACAACGAAATCATCGCCTTCTTTCACTAGACCCATAGCGATACCCGCGACAGAAGTCTTGATAGGCACACCAGCATCCATCAGAGCTAATGAAGTACCACATACTGACGCCATAGAGCTTGAACCGTTAGATTCAGTGATTTCAGATACAACGCGCACGCTGTATGGGAATTCAGCAGCTGAAGGCATAACAGCATTGATACCGCGCCATGCTAACTTACCATGACCGATTTCGCGGCGCTTAGGTGAACCCACCATGCCTGTTTCACCAACAGAGTATGGAGGGAAGTTATAGTGCAACATGAAACGGTTAGTACGCTCGCCCATGATGCTGTCAATCTTCTGTGCATCACGTTCAGTACCTAAAGTACAAGTCACTAACGCTTGAGTTTCGCCGCGAGTGAACAATGCACTACCGTGAGTACGTGGCAATACGCCCGCTAACACGCTTAATGCACGGATCATGTCTGGTTCACGACCATCGATACGTGGCTCACCACGGATGATGCGACCACGAACCACTTTCTTCTCTAAGCTACCCAGCAAGTTGTCTACTTCACGTAAATCAATGCTTGGATTGCTAGCTAACAAGGCTTCTTTTGTTGCTGCTTTAACAACAGAAACTTGAGCATAACGATCTTGTTTAACTTGGATTTTATACGCATCACCTAAACCAGCTTCAGCAAGCTCTTTGATTTGGGCAACTAAATCGGCATCTTGCGTTGGTGCAGTCCAATCCCAAGTTGGTTTACCGGCTTCTGCTTTAAATTCAGCAATCGCTTTGATAACCACTTGTTGTTGATCGTGACCGTAAACAACAGAACCTAACATCACTTCTTCTGGTAATGCTTGGGCTTCTGATTCCACCATTAATACTGCACCAGCAGTACCAGCAACCACTAAGTTCAGTTGGCTGGTTGCAAGTTGCGCAACACTTGGGTTCAACACGTATTCGCCATCAATGTAACCCACACGTGCAGCCCCTAAAGGACCGCTGAATGGAATACCAGAAATAGCCAGTGCCGCAGAAGTACCGATCATAGAGATGATATCTGGCTCGATTTGTGGATCGACAGATACTACAGTAATGATAACTTGAACTTCGTTTTTGAAACCATTAGGGAAAAGAGGGCGAATTGGACGGTCGATCAGACGAGCGATTAATGTCTCATCTTCTGAAGGACGGCCTTCACGCTTAAAGAAACCACCAGGAATTTTACCCGCTGCGTAGGTTTTTTCTTGATAGTTAACAGTCAGAGGGAAAAAGTCACGACCAGCTTCTGCTTCTTTTTTACCGACAACAGTGACCAACACAGTCGTGTCACCCATACTCGCTAAAACGGCTGCATCTGCTTGACGCGCTATAACACCTGTTTCCAGGGTGACTGTATGTTGACCATACTCAAAACTCTTTACAATAGGATTCACGTGACCCATTCCTTAATTAATGACCTTGAATTACGCGCGTAAGTATACTGCAAATCGGATCAATAGATAAAGAGCAGATAATGATGACAAATACGTAACTTTTCACTAAAGTGGTTAAATCAACAAAGAGTTGCGGTTTACATTGATACGGAAATTCTCGCAGATGGTGAATAATTATCATAAAGGATGCGCCCGATGACAGGCCATTTTAAGTCACTGACGTGGAAACAAACTAATCTAGTCGTATTTACCGCCCTCTTTTTTGCCATTGCAATTTTTATTGTTGAAATCGCTTTAGTCGTCGTATCAACCAAACAACAGCTCACAACTACCCAGCAAGAACTCCTTGATTCAGTTGAACAACCAGCAGCAAATGCCGTCTGGGCTTTGGATGATAATTTAGCCCGCCAAACATTAGAAGGGGCCATTAAGGTTGAACATGTCGGCTCAGCAGTGATTGAGCTCGACGATGGTTCCATGTTTGTTTCAGTCAGCAATAATAAAAAGAACAACTCGCAGACTTTTATCAGCTTAAGTAACAAATTATTTGATGATCTCAAGGAAATATCTCGCCCGCTGTACCGCCCTTTTTATTTTGAAGGCACCCAACAGCAACAACTTATTGGCACATTAACAGTTTTCTACGACACCCAAGAGCTGACAAATACCCTTTTCTCACAGTTAAGATTTAGTTTTTTCGCCACACTTGCCCGCGCTCTCTTGCTCACCTTAGTATTATCTGTCGTCTTCCATCGCTTCTTAACTCAGCCTATAGCACGCATCAGCGAGGCCATAGATAAGATTGAGCCCGACTCTCCGGACGAAAACCTCTTACCTATGTCCAATGCGCACAAGGATGATGAACTCGGTCTAGTGACCTCTAAATTCAACCAAATTCTTATCCAATTTAGCCAGACCCAATCCAAACTGCGCAAGATGGCGACCCGAGATCCGCTAACAGGCTTACCCAACCGCACGCTATTGCTTGAAACCATCGCAGTCACAATCCAACGTTCGCGAGTACACAAACGCAGCTTTGCCTTGATGTTTATCGACTTAGACCGCTTTAAGAACATCAACGATTCCCTTGGCCACGCATTAGGCGATCAATTTCTTGCCCGTATTGCCCGCATCCTTGAACGCTTCGTTGGCGATAAAGGCACAGTTTCCCGCTTAGGTGGCGATGAATTTGTTATTCTGGCTGATACAGTTCACACCCCTGATCAAGCGGCTGATTTTGTAGATAAGCTACTGATCCAGCTCAATGTCCCGATTCAATTAAATGAACATGCAATTCATCCTGCGGCATCAATTGGGATTTCTATTTATCCCGAAGACGGTAACAGTGCTGAAGATTTAATCCGTCACGCTGACATTGCCATGTACAGCGCGAAAGCTGCAGGCTCGAATCAATGGGCCTTCTTTAAACAGCAGATGACAGAGCGCGCAGCTGTGCGTTTACGCACCGAAGCATCTTTGCATGATGCGTTAAAAAACAACGAATTTTTACTGTATTTTCAGCCAAAACTCGACCTACAAACGGGCAAAGTGATCGCCTGTGAAGCCCTGATCCGCTGGCAAAAAGACGGCCGACTCATCAGTCCGGTTTCTTTTATTCCCGTCGCGGAAGAAACAGGGATCATCATTCCAATTGGACGCTGGGTAATAGAACAAAGCTGCAAGGTCTTGAGGGAGTGGCAGAAAAAATATAACTATGCCATCCCAATTGCGATTAATGTTGCCTCACAGCAATTTGCCGATGCTAGTTTAGTGCCCGATATCAAACAGATGGCATTACGCTATCAAATCCAACCCGAGTTGCTGGAAATTGAAATCACTGAAACCTCGTTGATGAACGACATTGAACTGGCTATCGCTAAACTTGAGCAACTAAAATCTGCAGGATTTGGTATTGCCGTCGATGACTTCGGCACTGGGTATTCATCACTTTCTTACCTACGCCATTTACCCATCACCACTATGAAAATTGACCGCTGTTTCGTGTCCGATTTACCAGGGGATAGCGCAATCGCATCGACCATTTTGATGTTGGGTAAGCAGCTTAATTTGACCATTGTGGCCGAAGGAATTGAAAACGAGCAGCAATTGGATTGGTTGAAGGAGAATCAGTGCCAAGTCGGCCAAGGTTTCTATTTTAGCCAACCCTTGCCCCAAGCGGAATTTGAAGCCCTGTATATAGCGACACAGACAGCAACGATAAGCACTTTAGATGGACTACGTGGTGCTTAGAGTTCTTTAATCAGACCCATGATTTAGGCGGCGTTAAGGCAAGCGTAAAGACATAATATCGACATGCTCTGGCCTAAATCCTACACAGCTTGATTTAATCATCTACTGAATTTTAGACAATAAAAAAGGAGGCTTAAGCCTCCTTTTTCACGTTAGTCAACGCGAGATTAACGACGTAGACCTAACTTTTGGATCAGTGCAGTGTAACGTGCTAAATCAGTACGTTTCAGGTAAGCAGTTAACTTACGACGTGAGCTAACCATACGTAACAGACCACGACGTGAGTGGTGATCGTGAATGTGCTCTTTGAAGTGATCTTGCAAATGGTTGATTTGCGCAGTTAACAAAGCAACTTGAACTTCAGTTGAACCAGTGTCGTTTTCGCCACGGCCAAATTCAGCCAAAATTTTTGCTTTTGCTTCAGTACTTAGTGACATGTATATCTCCAAATAAATAATTATGAATCTCTAGCCGATCACTAACTCAGCCAGAGGGCGCGCTATTCTACCCAGAAACCCACCCTAGCGCAATAAAAGGTGGAGACTAATCCATGAACAAACTAATTAATTTGTTCATGGATAGCAGACTATTGCGATTCTACAGGCTCATCATGGATTACTATGAGTCGTTTCGGCGCAAGTAAGCCGTCTTCGTTCATAGTACCAATCCCCACAAATCTGCGGATGTCACCTAAAGTGATACGCACCAGTTCATCGGTTTTCAAGTCTGCATTAACGGGCACCCGAACAGCCTGACCTTGCATTAAGTAAGGGGCGATTGCATCTGGCACATTCACCTCAGGAAAATCGGCCACGGCCGTGTCCATAGGTAACAACAGCGGATCGAGTAAAACACTCGGATCTATCTGTTGTTCATGTGCTTGGGCAACAAGCGCTTCAAGTTGTTCTAAGGTAACCATTCTTGCATAGGGATATTGTGCAACTTGAGTGCGACGCAACATGATCACATGGGCGCCACATCCGAGCATTTCGCCGAGGTCGTCTATGATAGTGCGAATATAAGTGCCCTTAGAACAATGAATGTCTAAGGTCAGCTCATCGCCTTCAAGACCGATGAAATTAAGCTCAAATACCGTAATAGGGCGAGATTCGCGCGGCACTTCAATGCCTTCACGGGCATATTTATACAGGGGCTGGCCCTGATATTTAAGCGCGGAATACATAGAAGGCACTTGCTGAGTCTCACCACGGAAGAAATCAAGCGCGGTTAATAACTGCGCTTCAGTAAAATCAATGGCGCGGGTTTGCACCACTTCGCCATCGGAATCACTGGTATCCGTTCGCTCGCCCAGCTTTGCGGTGACTAAATAACGTTTATCGGCATCTAGCAGATGCTGGGAAAACTTAGTCCCTTCGCCTAAGCACACAGGTAACATACCTGTTGCTAACGGATCGAGTGCGCCCGTGTGCCCTGCTTTGTTCGCATTAAAAAAGCGCTTTACCCTTTGCAATGCAAAGTTGGAACTCATGCCAGTGGATTTATCCAGCAGCACTATCCCATCAATAAAACGACCTTTTGGACGACGAGCCATTAATCTTTACCTTCCGTTTCATCTACATCATCGGCAACATCATCACCTAAGACTTCATCTTCAACCGATGCGTCTTCGCTGCCAAATTGCTGCTGCTTTGCTTTGTCTTGGTTGATCACTTGGCTAACTAAGTTAGACATGCGCATACCTTCAACGAGCGAGCTATCATAGATAAAACGCAGTTCAGGCATCACACGCAGCTTCATACGGCCCGCCACTAAAGTGCGGATATAAGGAGCGGCGCTGATCAAAGCGTTTAGCTTTTCTTGAACAACGGCTTTGTCTTCCTCAAAGAAAGTAACGAAGACTTTGGCATAGCTAAGGTCGCGTGAGACATCGACGTCATTCACGGTTACAAAGCCAATACGAGGATCTTTCATGTCGCGCTGTAGCACTTGAGCAAGTTCTTGCTGAAGCTGCTGAGCGATTCGACGAGTACGACTGAATTCTTTTGCCATAATATTTCTTACCATAGCTTAAATTGATAAGGGCGGCTAAAGCCGCCCTTATTATCGTTACAGAGTACGAGCAATCTCGACGGTTTCGAATACTTCGATTTGGTCGCCTACGCGAACATCGTTGTAGTTCTTAACGCCAATACCACATTCCATACCATTGCGAACTTCAGCAACGTCGTCTTTAAAGCGACGTAGCGATTCAAGTTCACCTTCGTAGATAACAACGTTATCACGTAGTACGCGAATTGGTGCGCTACGCTTGATGGTACCTTCGGTAACCATACAGCCAGCAATTGCACCCAGCTTAGGTGATTTGAATACGTCACGAACTTCAGCCAGACCGATAATTTGTTGCTTGAATTCAGGAGACAGCATACCTGTCATCGCTGCACGAACTTCATCAATCAAATTATAGATAACGCTGTAGTAACGTAAATCAACACTTTCGCTGTCGATTGTCTTACGCGCTTGTGCATCGGCACGCACGTTAAAGCCAACGAGGATAGCGTTAGATGCTGCCGCTAAGGTTGCATCCGTTTCAGTCAGTGCACCCACACCGCGAGCGATGATGTTCACTTTCACTTCGTCGGTAGACAGACCTGTTAACGAGTCAGTAATCGCTTCGAGTGAACCTTGTACGTCTGCTTTAAGAACGATGTTCAGTTCTTTCACTTCGCCGTCTGTCATGTTCGCGAACATGTTTTCTAGCTTAGATTTTTGCTGGCGTGCCAGTTTCACATCACGGAACTTACCTTGACGATACAGGGCAACTTCACGCGCTTTACGCTCGTCACGTACTACTGTTGCCTCATCACCTGCAGACGGAACGCCTGACAGACCCAGAATTTCAACAGGAATAGATGGACCCGCTTCAGTAATTGAACGACCGTTCTCGTCTTTCATTGCACGGATTTTACCGTACTCAAGACCACACAGAACGATATCACCTTGGCGCAAAGTACCTTCTTGAACCAGAATCGTTGCCACTGGGCCGCGACCTTTGTCCAATTGTGATTCAATGACCACACCGGCAGCCATACCATCACGTACCGCTTTCAGTTCGAGAACTTCAGCTTGCAACAAAATGCCTTCTAACAGTTCATCTACGCCTTCACCTGTCTTAGCTGAAACGAAGGCAAACATGTTGTCTCCACCCCAATCTTCAGACATGACGCCGTGTTGTGACAATTCGCTCTTAACGCGATCGATATCCGCTTCCGGCTTATCCATCTTGTTCACAGCCACGATTAATGGCACGTTACCGGCTTTAGCATGTTGAATAGCTTCGATAGTTTGCGGCATTACACCGTCATCGGCAGCAACAACTAATACAACGATATCCGTTGCCTTGGCACCACGGGCACGCATTGCAGTAAACGCGGCGTGACCAGGAGTATCAAGGAAAGTGATCATGCCGTTTTCAGTTTCAACATGGTATGCACCGATATGCTGAGTAATACCACCGGCTTCGCCAGCAGCCACTTTAGCGCGGCGAATATAGTCGAGTAGTGACGTCTTACCGTGGTCAACGTGACCCATGATAGTCACAACTGGTGCACGAGATTCTAGCTTGATGCCATCTTCATCGTCACGGTCTTGCATCACTTGGTGCTCAAGTTCGTTTTCACGGATAAGCACAACTTTGTGACCCATTTCTTCAGCAACTAACTGGGCGGTCTCTTGATCTAACACTTGGTTGATCGTAACCATAGAACCCATTTTCATCATTTGCTTGATGATTTCAGTCGCTTTCACTGCCATTAAATGCGCAAGTTCAGAAACAGTCACAGTTTCACCGATACGCACATCACGGCTTACCGCTGCAACTGGCTTATTAAAGCCGTGCGCCATAGACTCAGGTGCAGTACTGCGGTTACGCATGTGTTTTTCACGGCCGTCACGGGCATCTTTGCCACCACGTTTTTTGGCATTACTCTTGTTACGAGCACGACGTCCGCGTTTTTCTTCATCCAGATCAGAGGTATCTTCAGCAGCACGCGCTACTTTAGAGGTGGTGATGTGGTGATCGCCGTTTTTCTCAGCTTCTAAACGTTGACGTTCTTCTTCAGCCCAACGCTTAGAGTTTTCTTCTGCAAGTAAACGCGCTTTTTCAGCGGCTTTTGCAGCTTCTTCATCTTGCTTACGCTTAGTTGCCGCTTCTTGTGCCGCTTTTAAACGCTCAGCTTCTAAACGTGCCGCTTCAGCTTCTGGTGAAGTATCTTTGGTCACTTTCACTTCGGCTGCTGCTTTGGCTTTCGCCTTGGCTTCTGCATCCGCTTTTGCCTTCGCATCAGCTTCTGCTTTCGCTTTTGCCGCAGCAGCATCTGCTTCAGCCTTTGCTTTTGCCAAAGCTTCTGCTTCGGCCTTCGCTTCTTCTTCAGCCTTCAGAGTAGCCTCATTAGCATCACGCTTGACGAAAGTTCGTGTTTTACGAACTTCAACTTTTACATCTTTAGATTGACCACCATTACCAGCCACACTTAGGGTCGATACGGTTTTACGCTGCAGCGTCATTTTCGTTGGCGCATTTTCGCCACCGTGCTGCTTTTTCAGATAATCCAGTAACTGCTGCTTTTCAGCTTCAGTCACGTTATCAGCTTGGCCTTTCTTAATTCCAGCCTGAGAGAATTGCTCAATCAGACGTTCAACACTTTTACCCACTTCCGTGGCCAATTTCTCTACGGTAGTATCTGCCATCAGTTAAATCCCCCTGTTGATCGACTTATGCTTCTTCGCCAAACCAACAGATATTGCGGGCTGCCATGATGAGCTCACCTGCTTTTTCTTCTGTCAATTCTTCAATTTCGATCAAATCATCAATGCCTTGTTCAGCCAAGTCTTCTAGAGTCACAATACCTTTGCTAGCGAAAACATAGGCTAAGTGTCTGTCAACACCTTCAAGTGCTAGCAACTCTTCACTTGGCTCCACACCATCCAGTGCTTCTTCAGTAGCGAGAGCTCGAGTTGAGATCGCCGCTTTTGCACGTTCACGTAAGGCTTCAACGAGATCTTCGTCAAAACCGTCAATCGCCAATAGTTCAGACACAGGCACATAGGCAACTTCTTCGAGCGACGTAAAGCCCTCGTCCGCCAGTACTTGTGCAAAATCTTCATCGACATCCAGTGAGTTAACGAATAAATCAACCACCTTGGCACTTTCTGCCTGGTGTTTCTTATTCATATCGTCCACTGTCATAACGTTCAGAACCCAACCTGTCAGCTGTGTTGCTAAACGTACGTTCTGGCCATTACGTCCAATGGCTTGTGCCAAACTATCTGCTTCAACAGCGATATCCATTGAATGGTTATCTTCGTCAACTATGATAGAGGCCACATCAGCTGGCGCCATGGCATTGATCACGTATTGTGCTGGATTATCATCCCACAACACGATATCAACACGTTCGCCACCCAGTTCATTCGAAACGGCTTGTACACGCGCACCACGCATACCCACACACGCACCGATAGGATCGATACGGCGATCATTCGACTTAACGGCGATCTTAGCGCGAGCGCCTGGATCACGAGCAGCGCCCATGATTTCAATCAGTTCGTCAGCGATTTCAGGCACTTCAACACGGAAAAGCTCGATCAGCATTTCAGGCTTAGTACGGCTTAAGAATAACTGTGCACCACGAGCTTCTGGACGTACTGAGTACAATAATGCACGCACACGGTCACCAGGACGGAAAGATTCACGTGAAATTAAATCTTCACGGAACAACACGCCGTCAGCGTTATTACCTAAGTCAACCACTACGCTTTCGCGAGTTGCTTTTTTGACTATACCAGTGATTAACTCACCTTCTTGGTCTTGGAACTGTTCAACCACTTGAGCACGTTCAGCTTCACGTACTTTCTGTACGATCACTTGCTTAGCGGTTTGAGTGGTAATACGGTCAAACACCACTGACTCGATATCGTCTTCGATAAACTCGCCAGGTTGGATATCTGGATTTTCGTATCGTGCCGCTTCTAACGTGATTTCGCGGTAAGGATTTTCTAACGCGGCACCGTTGTCATCAACCACCATCCAACGACGGAAAGTATCATAACCACCGGTTTTACGGTCGATAGCAACACGAACGTCAATATCACCTTCGTATTTTTTCTTGGTTGCTGTGGCCAGAGCAATCTCTAGCGCTTCAAAAATTTTCTCGCGTGGAACGGCCTTTTCATTTGAAACCGCCTCAGCGACTAGCAGAATCTCTTTATTCATCTCGTCTTGCCTCGTTCACCTTGAAACCATCAAAACTTAGCGATTAAGTTGCCTTTGCGGATATTATCCAATGCGACAACTAACTCTTTACCATTCACTTTCAGCGAGAGCATTTGCCCGTCGACCGCAGTGATGGCGCCTTTTAAATTACGACTGCCGTCAACCGGCATAGTCAATTGAAGCTTTACATCCTCGCCCACATAGCCCGCATACTGCTCAGCAGTAAATAAGGGTCTATCAACACCTGGCGAAGAAACCTCTAGGGTATATTCTGTAGAAATAGGATCTTCAACATCGAGTACAGCACTGACTTGGCGACTTGCATTGGCACAATCTTCAATATTGATACCATTCTCACCATCAATGAACACTCGCAGTGTGGAATGCTTACCCGCTTGAACATATTCAATGCCCCATAGCTGAAAGCCTAATGCTTCCACAGGTACTTTGAGCATTTCTGCCAGTCTGAATTCTAACGTTGCCAAGATTGACCCCCGAAAAAACAAAAAAGGGCTTAATAGCCCTAGTACAACGCCACATACGAAACATGCGACAAATTTAAAAGTCCCAGATAACAAAAAACCCCGTAATCACGAGGTCATTAATTTCAAGAACCTGTAAACCATAACGAATTCAAACACTATTCGTTACTAGGAGCTGGTTGCGGGGGCCGGATTTGAACCGACGACCTTCGGGTTATGAGCCCGACGAGCTACCATGCTGCTCCACCCCGCGTCAACTGTGTGCAAGTATATTGACTATCGTCTTTGCTTGCAATAACTAAGAGAGAACTTATCTCGCCTATCTTAGTTATATTTGGTGCCGAGAGCGGGACTTGAACCCGCACGACCGTTAGGTCACAGCCACCTCAAGGCTGCGCGTCTACCAATTTCGCCACCTCGGCGACACCTTTTACTAGTCAGGAATTTTCGTTTCTGACTTTTGGGTTCCTTGCTCAACAGGTTGGGTGACCTGTTCAGTGTCTGAACCTAAATTTTTCCATGAATCTTCATTTTTTGCGTGGTTTGCACTTAAGTTGCCAATCAGCAGACTTAGAGTGAAAAACGCAATGGCAAGAATCGCAGTAGTGCGTGTCAGGAAGTTACCTGAACCGCTTGAACCAAACAGAGTACCTGATGCACCGGCGCCAAAAGAGGCCCCCATGTCAGCTCCCTTACCTTGCTGAATTAATACTAGGCCAATCAGACCTAATGCAACCAACAAGTAAATAACTACTAGAACTTCATACATATTATGCGCTCATCGCTATGGTACATAGACTTAAAAACTCGCTAGAGTTTAAGCTAGCACCGCCAATCAGTCCACCATCAACATCAGGTTGGGCAAATAAATCTGCAGCATTACTCGGTGTGACACTACCACCGTAGAGAATCCTGATATTTTCTCCGATAAACGGAGATACTTCAGAGAGGCGTTTGCGAATAAACGCATGAACTTCTTGTGCCTGCTCTGGTGTAGCGCTTTTACCTGTTCCTACAGCCCAAAGTGGCTCGTAGGCGATAATGGCGTTATCAAAAGCCATAGTTCCATTTTTCTGGATCACTATGTCCAACTCTTCAGCAATCACCTCAAAGGTACGTCTTGCTTCACGCGCTGGACCCGACTCACCCACACATAAAATTGGAGTTAAGCCATGCTTTTGTGCAGCGGCGAACTTCTCCGCTACTATATTACTCGTCTCTCCGTACATACGGCGACGTTCTGAATGCCCGATAATAACATATCGACATCCTGAATCTTTGAGCATCTGACCTGAAACTTCTCCGGTATAAGCGCCAAAGTCATGTTGACTTAGGTTTTGTGCGCCCATCCTAACAAGTGAACCGTCTAACGCTTCCTTGTTTGCTTCTAGCAGTTGCCTGACGCTCTCTAGATAGATAGAAGGCGGGCATAAAACCACTTCAGCTGAATCATTTTGGAGCTTAGAGGCAAATTTCTTGAACAACTCTTGGGCTAATGCCGCACTGCCGTTCATCTTCCAATTGCCAGCTACCATAGGACGTCTGAGTGCCATCACTGTCTCCTCTGAAAGCGGCGTGAATAATAGCGAACCACTTATTAAGTTACAATAGCTAAATTCGAATTTTTTCAGATATCAGGTTGGAGTGCTTATTTTTTAGACTCAAAAGCTGATTTCTGTTCATTTGTGCAGCTAACACCTTAATTTTAAATTGGTATCAGCCGCACTCATTATTAAATAGGCAAAGATTAGCTTGCCGATTTTACCGCATCCGCAATCAAATTTGCGTGCGCCAATACTGTACTATGATCGTCACCTTCTACCATGACACGGATCAAAGGTTCAGTACCTGACTTACGTAATAGCACTCGACCACGAACACCAAGCTCTGACTCAACCTGTGCCTGTGCCGCTTTTACTTTATCTGATTGAAGCGGGTCATGCTCGCCCTCAAAGCGCACATTGACTAATACCTGTGGCAACATTTCCATCGCAGAAGTCAATTGTTCTAGCGTGGCATTTTGGCGGCGCATGGCCGCTAACACTAAAATCCCAGCGACAATACCATCACCGGTTGTGCCGTGGTCAAGATTAAGGATATGCCCAGAGTTTTCACCGCCAATGCGCCAATCGAGTTCCTTCAGCAATTCCATCACATAGCGGTCACCCACTTTTGAACGCGCAAAGGGAATATCTAAGGCTTGCAAAGCTAAATCAAGCCCAAGATTTGACATTAACGTACCAACTACACCACCGCGTAATACGCCGCGGGATTTCGCATCACAGGCCAAAATATATAAAATCTGGTCGCCGTCAATGACTTCGCCTTTACTATTGACCATCATAATACGATCGCCATCGCCGTCGAGCGCAATACCTAAATCGGCACTTTCGGCGAGCACAGTTTCACAAATCTTACCCATGGACGTAGCGCCCACTTTGTCATTGATGTTAACCCCATTAGGTTTATCACCAATGGCAATCACCTCGGCACCTAACTCACGAAATACTGCGGGGGCTATGTGATAGGTTGCACCATGAGCACAATCGACCACAATTTTTAACCCAGTTAACGTGTGTTCTGCGGGGAAATTACCTTTGCAATACTCGATATAACGACCACGAGCATCTTCAATGCGCGACACTTTGCCAAGCAGATGTGATTCAACGCAAACGAGGGGCTTTTCAAGTTCGGCTTCGATTTCTAGCTCTAAGTTATCGTCTAACTTACTGCCGTCGGTCGAGAAAAATTTAATGCCGTTATCGTAATAAGGATTGTGTGATGCGCTGATCACCACCCCTGCTTCGGCGCGAAACGTACGCGTCAAATAGGCGACTGCGGGCGTGGGCATAGGCCCCATTAACATCACATTAAGACCTGCGGCAGAAAGACCCGCTTCTAATGCAGACTCAAACATATAACCCGAAATACGGGTATCTTTACCTATGATCACCTTTTTGGTACCACTGCGGGATAATACGCGACCCGCTGCCCAACCTAATTTTAACGCAAGCTCAGGCGTCATTTGACCTGAACCGACCTTTCCCCGAATACCGTCAGTTCCAAAAAATTTACGTTCTTTCATATCGCCCCACAAACTCAAATGTGTCCCAATGATTTGGGATCATAATATTAATTAAATGCTTAACGAGAGCATAACGATGCTTAAAAATACGCTTGTGTCGCTTGTAACACCTTGAGCATATCCACAGTTTCAGCAACATCATGCACGCGAATGATATGAGCGCCCTTTTGGGCCGCTATCATTGCGCCAGCAAGGCTCCCAGCAAGACGCTCTGAGGTCGGTTTTGCTAAGAGGTTCCCTATCATGCTCTTACGGGACAATCCTATCAATAAGGGCAAATCAAACTTGGCAAAAGAGTCGAGTTTTGCCAGTAATTCATAGTTATGTTCTAAGCTTTTGCCAAAGCCAAAGCCCGGATCGAGTATAAGTAATTCACGGGGGATCCCGGCTTGTAAGCAAGCGTTAACCCGCTCGGTTAAAAAGGTAGACACTTCTTCAATAACATCATAATACGTCGGCGAAGACTGCATATTCTTCGGCTCGCCCTGCATATGCATTAAACAGATAGGAACGTGCAACTCCACGGCGGCTTGGAGCGCACCGGGTTCCATCAAAGCACGGACATCATTAATTAGGTGTGCACCCGCGGCAACGGCTTGACGCATGACTTCAGCTTTACTGGTATCGACAGAAATCCATACATCATGGTGCGCCGCCACATATTTTACTAACGGGATCACCCGCGCAAGTTCATCGGCTAAACTCACTTCGGCGGCGCCTGGCCTTGTCGACTCTCCACCAATGTCGATCACTCCCGCGCCTTGAGCCACCATATCATCGGCATGCTGACAGGCAAGTTCATAGGAAGAATATTGACCACCGTCGGAAAAGGAATCGGGAGTGACATTCAAAATGCCCATCACAATGGGCGAAGATAACGCGAGGCGTTTAGTGCCAGCAATCAGTTCAAACACGCATTTACTCCAGTAATACGAACACTTACGATTTTACCAATAGGCATAACTTGCGTCATTAGTTTTAGCCTTCACTTTCTATCCAAGGTAATGATGTCAGAGGATAAATATTAGTAATGGCAAAGTGGATAAATGACAGCGCAGTCAAATTGCTAACAAGATAAAACAAGAAAACCCCTTTACGGGGTTTTCTTTTATCTCACAACAAATTACTTAGCAGGTGATTCATCAGGCTCTTTCAAGTCTGGTTCAGCAGACGTTGTAGTCACTGTATCTTCAGCTTTCTCAGCTGGTTCACCATGACCGCTGCCTTTGTCGTTAGAACCATGGTCATCCACTTGCCAATCGGCAGGTTGACGCACTTCACGACGCTTCATTAAATCGTCAATTTGAAGTGAATCAATGGTTTCATACTTCATTAGGGCTTCTTTCATCGAGTGCAGAATATCGAGGTTATCGGTCAATATCTGTCTCGCTCTCGCGTAGTTCTTGTCGATAAAGACTTTCACTTCAGCGTCGATGATAGTTGCAGTTTCATCGGACATGGCTTTGGCTTTACCCATGCTGCGACCTAAGAACACTTCACCGTCTTCTTCGGCATACAGTAATGGACCTAGCTTGTCCGAGAAGCCCCACTGAGTCACCATGTTACGCGCAATAGAGGTCGCGTATTTGATGTCCTGTGATGCGCCAGTCGACACTTTTTCGCTGCCGTAGATAAGCTCTTCTGCTAAACGACCGCCGTAGGCGACTGAAATTTGGCTTTCTAACTTACGACGGCTCTGACTCACTGAGTCAGCTTCGGGTAAGAAGAAAGTGACACCCAGCGCACGGCCGCGAGGAATGATAGTGACCTTGTGCACAGGATCGTGCTCTGGTACTAAACAACCTACAATTGCATGGCCCGCTTCGTGGTATGCAGTCATTTCTTTTTCAGCTTCAGACATCACCATAGAACGGCGCTCAGCACCCATCATGATTTTATCTTTAGCACGCTCAAATTCTTCCATGCCCACAACTCGGCGATTTCCACGAGCCGCAAACAGGGCCGCTTCGTTCACTAAGTTAGCTAAGTCAGCACCAGAGAAACCTGGTGTACCACGGGCAATTACACTCGCCTTCACATCTTCAGAAAGCGGTACTTTACGCATATGCACTTTCAAAATCTGCTCACGACCACGAACGTCCGGTAAGCCAACGACCACTTGACGGTCAAAACGACCTGGACGCAGCAGTGCAGAATCGAGTACGTCTGGACGGTTAGTTGCCGCGATAACGATAACGCCTTCATTACCTTCGAAGCCGTCCATCTCAACCAGCATTTGGTTCAGTGTTTGCTCACGTTCATCATGACCACCACCTAAACCCGCGCCGCGTTGACGACCGACCGCATCGATTTCATCGATAAAGATGATACAAGGTGCAGACTTTTTCGCCTGTTCGAACATGTCACGCACACGGGATGCACCAACACCAACAAACATTTCAACGAAATCAGAACCCGAGATAGTGAAGAAAGGTACTTTAGATTCTCCCGCAATGGCTTTCGCCAGCAAGGTTTTACCTGTACCTGGAGGACCCACCATCAGCACGCCCGTTGGAATACGGCCGCCCAATTTTTGGAATTTAGTTGGGTCACGCAGATAATCAACTAACTCTTTGACTTCTTCTTTCGCTTCGTCACAACCAGCAACATCGGCAAACGTCGTTTTAATCTGATCTTCGCTCATCAGCTTGGCTTTGCTCTTACCAAAGGACATAGCGCCTTTGCCACCGCCGCCTTGCATCTGGCGCATGAAGAAAATCCATACCCCGATAAGCAATAACATAGGGAACCAAGAGATGAAGATTTGGGTTAGGAACCCAGATTCTTCGGCTTCTTGGCCCTTCATGGTGATGCCTTTACGATCAAGATCATTAATTAAATCTTGGTCATATAACGGCATGATAGTTGTGAACTTTTCACCCGTTCGCTTAGCACCTTCAATAGTACGTTGGTCGCTTTTAACTTCAACAGTTGCGACCTGCCCATCACGGACATTATCTAAGAAGGTAGAATAATCCATCTTCTGCGATGACGAAGAAGAGGGGGAGTAACCCTGAAACACTGACATCAGCACAACGGCGATGACAACCCAGAGTATTAGATTTTTTGCCATGTCACTCAAATTACTAGACCTCATTAAGTCTTGCGATTATTAACGCTAGGTTACTACAACTTGTACCCAGTCGCCACAAGATAGACTTCACGGGAACGCGCTCGTGAAGAGTCTGGTTTACGTGTTTTAACGACTTTAAACACTGCTTTTACCGCTTTCATGTATTCGTCAAAGCCCTCCCCCTGAAAGACTTTTACCGCAAAACAGCCATTAGGAGCCAATACTTGATGGCACATATCTAACGCCAACTCCACTAAATACATGGCACGGGGTTGATCAACACTATCTGAACCACTCATGTTGGGCGCCATATCAGACAACACAACGTCAACCTTAGCATCACCGACGCGAGTAAGTAATGCTTGAAGGACTTTATCTTCACGAAAATCCCCTTGCAAAAAATCTACCCCGACGATGGGATCCATAGGCAAAATGTCACAGGCGATGACTTTACCTCTATCTCCCGCTAATTTAACTGCCACTTGAGACCAACCTCCCGGAGCAGCACCGAGATCAACCACAGTCATGCCTGGGCGAATCAGTTGATCCTTTTGCTGGATCTCCTCAAGCTTAAACGCAGCGCGAGATCGCAAGCCCATTTTTTGGGCGAGTTTGACATAGTGATCATCAAAGTGTTCTAGCATCCAGCGATTAGAACTGGCCGTACGTTTTATACCTGACATTTAAAATCCGCAACAATTGAGAGTTACACAAAGGCTATATAAGGGTAGAATAGCCGTTTTTCAACAGTAACTCAGCAAAAGTTGGTAGAAATGAACTTAACAACCAAACAAAAACAGCATTTAAAAGGTCTAGCGCATCCGCTAAAGCCAGTGGTGCTGCTTGGTGCCAATGGATTGACTGAAGGTGTACTCGCTGAAATTGAAAGCGCACTCGCTTATCATGAATTGATTAAAGTGAAAGTAGCCTCTGCCGACAGAGAGCTAAAAAATGCCATCGTTGATGCCATAGTACGTGAAACTCAATCCGCAAAAGTGCAACTTATTGGTCATATTCTGGTGATTTATCGTCAATCACCAGAAATGAAGATTGCTTTGCCAAAGGCAAAGTAATTTTTCTTGATTTTTATTGTGTTAACAAAGAGGCCACTCAATTGAGTGGCCTCTTTGTTTTTACTACAAATTAGAATAAAACACTAAGGCGTATCAGAAATCACTTGTTCCTTATAATGCTCAGGCGTTAAACCTAACAACTCAGGCAATGAGGTGCCAACAGAAATCGATGAGAATGTGCCGGTTAAAATACCGATAAACATCGCTATCGAGAATCCTTCCAGCGGTCCGCCACCCATGATCCACAGCGCACCGACCGTCATTAAGGTTGTCCCTGACGTCACCATAGTACGGGAGAATGTCGCCACAATCGCTTGGTTATTAATTTCTTGAATCGCAAGCTTTGGCTTAGCAATCAATAATTCACGGATACGGTCAGCAATGATAATCGAGTCATTTAACGAATAGCCTAAAATCGCCAGCACAGCCGCCAGTACCGTTAAATTAAACTCCATCTGCGTCAGCGCGAAAAAAGCCAGTACAAACACAACGTCGTGTACTAGCGCAAACAAAGCGCCCGATGCGAGTCGCCACTCGAAGCGATAACTTAAATAGCCTAAAATACACAGCATAGCGACTAACAGCGCTAACCCACCCTGCTCCGCCAGTTCTTGACCAATCTGCGGCCCAACAACGCTGCTGTTAAGGACTTGCACTTCAGAGTTAAGTGGCGCTAACACCTGTTGAATATCGACATTGCTTTGCTCAGTATCAGCACTCTTTATATCACCATAGCGTAATACCCAACGGCCCGGCTCACTGGCCGAGATCACAGAGACTTCCTGCTGATAGGCAGCGTTAAGCAAAGGTTGTAACTCACTGCTGGTGATTTTTCTATCGAGCTGAACTTCAGTCACCACACCACCGGTAAAGTCTAATCCCCAGTTAAAACCCTTTACACCTATGATGGCTAATGACGTTATCATTAATAAAATTGAGATAGCACTGGAAACATAACGCCATTTTGTTAGATTGATATTTTTCATGGTTATACCCTCACATGACGACTAGCATCACGTCCGTAAACTAAGTTAATCAAGGCTCTTGAAGCAAAGATACCGGTAAACATGCTGGTCAACAGACCTAGACCTAAGGTCAAGGCGAAACCTTGAATTGGGCCATTACCGATGGAATACAGCACGACAGCCGTGATCATAGTGGTGAAGTTAGCGTCGAAAATGGTCGAAAACGCACTATCAAACCCCGTATCAATTGCCAGCGAAAAACTGCGACCTTCTTTTAATTTGTCTTTTATTCGCTCAAAAATCAGCACGTTGGTATCGACAGCCATACCCACGGTTAACACTAAGCCAGCAATACCGGGTAAGGTCAGCACAGCACCAGGGATAAGCGCCAGTAGGCCAAACAAGATCACCATGTTGGAAATCAACGCGATATTCGCCACCCAACCGAGACGACGATACCAAAGCGCCATGAACAACAAGGTAATGCCCATACCTAGACCAAGCGCAGCAAAACCGTTTTCAATGTTTTCAGCGCCTAACGTCGGGCCAATGGTACGCTCTTCCACAATCGTCACTGGCGCCGTCATAGAACCCGCTCTTAGTAACAGGGCTAATTGCTGCGCTTCTTGATAGGTGCCAGCGCCAGTGATGCGGAAGCGGTCTCCAAGCTGGGATTGAATGGTCGCGACGCTGATAATCTCTTGAGTTTGCTTAGCCTTACCTTGTTCATCACGGCTGTATTCGCTGTAAGACGTAGCCATAGGTTTGCCAATATTGGTACGGGAAAACTCAGACATTTTCTGCCCGCCGACACGGTCGAGGTTAATGTTCACCTCGGCCATGCCCATCTCACCTAAACTCGCTCTGGCATCGACAATGTGATCGCCGCCCAGTACAGGCGTGCGGCTCACATAAATAGGCTTACCCGACTTGTCGTTAAGCACCATGGCATTCACAGAGCCTGACTCTTTCACCTCGAAAAAAGCCAGACTCGCTGTAGCACCAATGACGTTTTTCGCCGCTGCAGGATCTTGCACGCCGGGCAACTCAATCCGAATTCGATGATCGCCTTGGCGCTGCACTAAGGCTTCTGTGATGCCAAGTTCTTCAATACGACTGCGCATTACTTGCAGGTTTTGCTGCACAGTTAAATTACGCAGTTTAGTTTGTTCCTCTTGGCTCAACTTAATCTGTAAACCCGCACCATCGGTATTGGATAATTGCCAATTTGGATAGGACTGTTTCATCATCTGACGCACGGCGGCGCGGGCGCCATTATCGGGCAGCGTCAGGTTTAACTGGTTAGTTTGATCCAAATAGACGCTGGCGCCACGGATCTTTTGCTCACGGATGAATTGGCGTAGCGAATCAACTAACGCCTCACCCTGAGTTTGATACACAGGGTCAACATCCACATCGAGTAGAAACTGCACACCACCACGTAAGTCGAGCCCTAGTTTAATCGGCTGAAAACCTAAGTTTTGCAACCAACTCGGCGCGGCACTGGCAAGGGATAAGGTCAACTCTTTGGGCTCTGTCACCATAGAAGAAACCAAGGTTTTGACTAAGGTTTGTTGGTTATCCGCATTGAGGACAATTAAGGTTTCGCCATTCTTTTGGTCGATGCGTTTTACCGTCACGCCTTCAGCTTGCAGCTTATCTCTAAGGGCAATAGGTGTGAGTGTTAACCCCGCCTTCGCGCCCACTTGTACCGCGGCATCCTCACCATAAAATGTAGGCAAGGCACTGAATAACATCACTATGATGGTGACGATAAGGACTATATATTTCCAAGCTGAATAGTGATTTAGCAGCCGTTTATTGGGTTTTCTTTCCATGGGATTAACTCGCTATTTATCACCTAACTTTTAAGTCAAAAGCTAAGCGAACATATTGATATCAGTCCGAAACCTATCATTGAGCACCAGCAAATCTAGCCAGTTAGACTCAAGTCATCACAGCGAATGTAGCCGCGATAGAGATGGTTTCGGTAAGAACAAAAATGCAATGGCATGCAAGTTCAACGGGAGCAGACTCCAGTAGATAGCACACCTAAATAGGCGGGTTAAGCGGCTTGTTGGCTAAATCGATATTGAAGATTTGAGACTTTCCAACCCGAAATTCGAGCGGGGGAAGATACAGCTGAAAGCGTCCAATCTGATGCGATATCCAGATCGTTCGGTTCAACGACATTCGGTGTCGGTTCGGCGGTGAAGTCTAACGCGAGTACATATACCGGTTTCACCTCACGCACATCGTGCTGGGCAAGACTGATAAAGCGCGGCGAATTTATTGGGGCAAAATTTAAGTCGTCCGAATGACTCACGTAATCTGAGCTTGGACAAGGTGCTGGCTGGGATGCTGAGTCTGAATTGATGCGATTGGCATCATGAGTATGCAATGAGCCGCAACTTTCAACGGTTTGCGCATCAGAATGTGAATGCGATTGAGCAATAGCATCGGGCAAACTTTGAGATTCAGCGCTTGGCTCTGCATCGGGAGTTGAACTATCAGGACTCACAGTGTGCATCTGGGCCGTTTGTTTTAGAGCCGTTTGCTTCAGAGCTGTGTGTTTCTGAGCATAATGGCGAGCGGCATCACTGCGTTGTTCTGAGGTTTTTGGCGTATAGCTAGCCGAGTGCGCAATCAGCATGATCGCCACGCAAACTAACATCAATCCCGTACGCCAGTGTTTTACCAAAGCGTGCCCTCTTATTAAAACGAAAAATAACCCCATTCATGCTTAGCATTTGCTATTTTACGTTAGGGTCTAAAATAAAAATCGCGCTAAATCAAACAACACTGAGTAATTACTGGTTAAGCTTGCTGATGAAGCTAGATTTGCAGCTTAAGTAAAAGTGCAGCAAGAGGCAAATTAATCTTTATCCATCTTTCGAGTTCCCCTCTGAAACGCGGTCTCTATCCATAGCTAAATCTTAAATCCATAGCTACATCTTAAATTCACATGCAAAACTCAATCTCTAAACATGCATGCCAACTGGATTTACAGATGACAAAAAAACCGCCCTAGGGCGGTTTTAGAACGAGCACAAATCATACTCTCGGCAAGACTTAGCAGACTCTGTAGCTAAATCGATTCGCTGATTATAAATACTGTACTGAGATGATTTCGTAATCTGTCATGCCACCAGGTGTGGTAATCGACACTTCATCACCTTCATTTTTACCCACTAAGCCACGGGCTATCGGTGAGTTCACTGAAATCAGGTTTTCTTTAATATTCGCTTCATCATCGCCGACTATGCGATAAGTCACTTCAACGTCAGTATCGAGATTTAAAATAGTCACAGTGGCGCCAAAAATAATACGACCGTTGTTCACCATCTTAGTGACGTCGATAATTTGCGCGTTAGATAACTTACCTTCAATATCACGGATACGTGCTTCACAAATACCTTGGTCTTCACGAGCCGCATGGTATTCCGCGTTTTCTTTCAGGTCGCCTAGCTCTCTCGCAGAGGCAATCGCTTCAGTGATCTTAGGGCGACGGTCAAACTTGAGAATATCTAACTCTTTACGCAGCTGTTCTGCACCGACAACTGTCATAGGAACCTTAGTCATAACTTCTTTCGTCTCCTTTAAAACAAAAGCAACCCGTGTCAACGCTAAGGTCAACACAGTCAAATGAGGGTGGAATTGCGCTATTCTAATCGTTATGCGCCTTTGATGCATCAAGAACAATGCATTGACGCAGCTTACCCAACCTTAAGCAGAGTTACCAGCAATGAAATCTAAATCCGCGAGCCAGATAGAATCATAGTTACTGCATTGATTAATAGCCGTATAGATAAAGGGTTTTGAATACAAAAATGCCCACTCGCCGTTTAGGTTGTGGGCATTTAACGGTGAACGTTACGTCATTTATAACGCTAAATCATTTATAACGAGTCACTTATAACGCTTACTCACTTGAGCGGAAGAGTGAATCCTATTCAAGTCCAGCTTCAAACGTAAGGAAAATCTCACTGACGGTTTTATCGGCAAGGGATGTGTCTGCATTCGGACGCTCAATAGATGCATGTAAAAGATAACGTCCCGCCGCAGGCAAGGTCATGGCCACTTTACCGTCTTTATCTGAGGTTAAAGCGATTTCTTCAGGCTTGTTTCGGTATAGGCTGCCGTCTTTCATAATCGCAACACTCACACCTGCAACGGGTTTGCCGTCATAAACAAACTGCAGTGTTGCAGGTTCGTTTTCAACGATATCGGCAGGATGGGTCACTGGGACTAGTTCCAAGTACTCACCCTTAGGAGCCAAAACCTTATCCGTCGGCTTATTTCGGGTTACGTAGGTTTCCACCCGCGACACATTTAAAGAACCTTCTAATTCAGAGGCGCCCTTTGGCATGACAGCGGCGGTCGCTTTTTTATCTAAACGACTGCGGACAAAGCCTTCTTTGCCTTTCACTTTATAGCGGGAGAAATAACGCGGCGTGACTTCTTTCTCGAACTTATAGGTGCCATCTTGCATTAACTGCACATCAAATACCGATTTACGGCCGCCGGTATAACTTGAGCTTGGAGAGCTTGAGTCGCCATTAGGCAGTAACACACGTACGTCACTGGCGCTGAAAGGTTTATCCATCATAAACACTTGATTACTAGCAGACACATCTGAAGTGATCCACACGGCCTCTAGGCTTTCGGCCGAAACGTTAAAGTGGCTAGGTAAGATCCATCTGTCGTGGCTGCTTGCCAACGGGCTAATACAAAGTGTGCTAAGTAATGCAATAAGACGTAATTTCATGCCTTTTCCTTAAGTTTAACGAGTAATGTACGGGCAATATGTTCATTTGAAGGCTCAGCGAGCCATGCCGCTTAAGCGTATGTCGATAACGCCGGTTTCGGTGGTGGCGGGTAACTGCACAGAGAAGTCCCCCGTGGTTAAATCGATATTTTGTCGCACGAGATCGCGACCACCATGCTCACGCACCACTTCAATAAACACAGTATAACGAGCGGGCTCAAGTGCTTTACCCGCCTCATCTTTTAAATCCCAATCGATTTTGTAATGACCCGCAGGGCGTGTGGCAGATGCAATTCCATCAACAAAACTCATATCGTCACGACCTGCTTTACGCCACCAACGGCGGATGTCTTTAAGCCATTTATGGCCTTCATCCCAAACCCAAAGGCTTAAGGTTTTTACCGGTTGTCCTTGGGCATCCTCAACCCATACCGCCACATAAGGTCTGTGATATTGGCCTTCGGTAATTTCCGGCAAGGTTAAATCGACTGTCATTTGTGGCACAGCAAACGCAGCTGAACTCACAAACAAAGCACTCACCGCAACAGTACGAATAAGATGACGCATACTCGGTCTACACTCCTTAGGGAACGAAATAAACATACACAAGTCCGCAACTACCGCTGACAAGTACCATGTATAACAATGACTTTTTGAGACGCTTGGTTTGAGGCAATAATAAGTAAGCCCCAGTAAGCGAAAATAAAATAATCAGTATGGCGCTAAGGTCGAGTATCCAAGCCCAAGCAATGCCTGTGTTGCGGCCCTTATGCAAATCATTCACTACGGCTACGACACCATAATCTAAGGTTTCGACATAGGCTTGGCCGTCGAGTAAGTCCAACGTCAGGCTTAGGTAAGTGCCGGGCCCTTTGCTGACTAAGCTAATTTCGTCTTCATCTATATCGGCAGTAGCCATATCCATAGCCCATTCACTTTTCAGCCAATGGCCCGTTGCCAAACGCCACTGCGCATCTTGAGTATCGACGGGTAATAAATAGGCAGGAATGGGCACTTGCTCCCGTTTAGGTTCCTGATCTGTTTGAGAAAACCAATTTGGGTGATTTAACGTTATGCCTGTCACCGCAAAAAACAGCATCAGCAGCAACAAGGCCATAGATACATATACATGGATAATTCGAGCAAAGGACAAAGACGACTTACTGACTCTTAATTTCAATGGTGCACTCTCAAAAGCAACCCGAAGAGAAATGCCTCCAGAATCGGCTTTCCCTATGCAGCCTAAGACTGAAATGAGCTGCATTAAACTAATTTAATGTGCGAGATTAAATGAGATCGATTATCAAATAGAACAAAGTTTACAAACTTTACATATTCAATACTGAAAAAGAAGCTGAAATATAGGATTGAAGAATAAGACTGAAAAATAAACCGCTTACAGGCAAATCTGCATTTAACACTCAAAAGCCATTATCTTTGATTAAATTAGCAGCAAGTTATTTACGGTATCATCTGTAAATATTCATTAGATTCATAGAGATAAAATCCAACATTCACGCTAACTTTTTGGCATAAAATTTACTTTACGCCCCCACTCGTTTACCTCATGCCAATCGGCTACAATCCGCCGCCGGCGACTTGCTGGTACTCCCAAGGAAATATTATCTTGAGTAAATCTCTGCTCAAAAAAATGCGCTGCCTGCATATTCTGTGGCTCGCGTTAATGCTCAACGCCTGTGTTGCTCCACTCTTATTAATGTCACCCCAAGGTCAACTAATGTGGGCCTTGCTCAAGCCCCTTGTCGGTTTAGATCCAAATGATGTCGGCTTATTCGAACAGCCACTCATTAAGAACCGTATGCAGGAATTGCTGGGTAAAAATTACGATACCACTCTATCGCTACTCAAAACGGCCGATAAGATCCAGCAGGAAGGTCCACTTATTTATTTAGTGTCAACTTATACTCCTGTACCTGAAATGGCAGAAAAAGCCGGTCTGGTTTGGAACTCTGACACCAACCAAATGGCAGTCATGCTAATGAAAGGCGGCGCGCCCTCAGTGTTCTCTGAGCAATTTAGTAATCAAGCGCAAAAGCTGGTCCCAAGTTGGCCGAAGGAATTAGCCGACTATACCGATCCGCAGAAGTTACAACAAAAAGCCTTAGAAGCGGGCGCAAATCAAGTGCAGCAGCAGTTACCTAATCCCATTAAAGCAGTCGCCACCGGTGAGGTTAACGCGGCTCAAAGTGCCATCATTGAGAATACAGTATTACCGACTGCAATTACTGAAACGGCAGTAAAAATGGTCACACCTGCAATTCCAGCGGTTCCAGCAGAAATAAAATCGCTGCCTGTCGTGCCAGAAGTCAAAAAGCAATAACACAGATCACCACAGTGCCTAATCCACTGGCACTGTGGTATTCACTGTCGTCTTATAAAGTGCCAATTCCCCAGTTCGACATTCTGATCCAAGCCCAGCTTCTTATGCCTGCTATTATGCTAGTGCTTATGTTGGCTCTTATACTCACTCAAAGATTAGTTGTGCTTGCTAACTCTAAGCTTCACTCCACTCTCTGAATCCCAGAACTAAACAGATAAGGCTTATTCAGCTTGCTGACGACTTAAAATCCAATACATCATTATTGAGTTACCCAACCTATAAACGGCTAGATAAAAAAACGACAGGAATTCAAGCCAGCTATAGCAAGGACATTGATAGAAAAGGGAAAAGGGAAAAGGGAAATGCTAAACGAAGAAAGCGAAAGAAACCAAACTGCGAATAATGCGAAAGCAGATAGAGAGTGAAAACGATTAGTAAGGATATAGTGAAAAACCAGAAAGCAAAAAGCCTGTCCGAAGACAGGCTTTTTAACTTTTGGCTGGGGTACAAGGATTCGAACCTTGGAATGCCGAGATCAAAACCCGGTGCCTTACCACTTGGCGATACCCCAATAAACTGTGTTTAATCTTCTTTCTGAAGATTGCATTTTGATGGTACGGGAAGAGAGACTTGAACTCTCACACCTCGCGGCACCAGAACCTAAATCTGGCGTGTCTACCAATTTCACCATTCCCGCATCAAAATGTACCAAAATTGTTTGTTCAACAGCTTTGGATTTTTCTCTGATAAATCACTTTAACAGAGTTAAATATGGTAGCAATGGCGGGACTTGAACCTGCGACCCCAGCATTATGAGTGCTGTGCTCTAACCAGCTGAGCTACATTGCCATGGCTGGGGTACAAGGATTCGAACCTTGGAATGCCGAGATCAAAACCCGGTGCCTTACCACTTGGCGATACCCCAATCAACTTGGAAACTGAGAAAAAATGGCTGGGGTACAAGGATTCGAACCTTGGAATGCCGAGATCAAAACCCGGTGCCTTACCACTTGGCGATACCCCAACTAACTCTGTTTCAAACATCCGCTATCGCCGATGTTTCTAAATTCATATATCTAAAAAATGGTACGGGAAGAGAGACTTGAACTCTCACACCTTGCGGCACCAGAACCTAAATCTGGCGTGTCTACCAATTTCACCATTCCCGCACAGCTTCGTGTTTACATCTTGAAGAGATGCTAGCAATCAATGCTAGAGTAAAATCGCTGTCTATTTTATATAAGAATATGCTTCTTAAATAAAATGGTAGCAATGGCGGGACTTGAACCTGCGACCCCAGCATTATGAGTGCTGTGCTCTAACCAGCTGAGCTACATTGCCACTTCGATATTACGCGCCCCTCTCAGCGAGGAACGGGGCGTATTATGCTTATTCGAGGTATCGAGGTCAACAGCTTTTTTTCGCTATTTCCCTTAGGTTAAGCTGTTCGGCTATTACTTCACCAAACTGAGCAACAGATGTGCTAAATAACACACTGTTACTCGTACTTAGCTTAATTTATCAAGGTTTAGGGCTTGTCTAATCCTAGTTATACGTTAAACAAGAAATGCATCACATCGCCATCTTTAACGATATAGGTTTTGCCTTCCACACGTAACTTACCGGCTTCTTTCGCGCCCGCTTCACCTTTGTGAGCGATAAAGTCATCAAATGCCATCACTTGAGCACGGATAAAACCACGTTCAAAATCGGTGTGGATCACGCCTGCCGCTTGCGGAGCACTCGCACCGACTGGCACAGTCCAAGCACGCACTTCTTTCACGCCTGCGGTGAAATAGGTTTGCAAATTCAGTAATTGATAACCAGCACGGATAACGCGATCTAAACCGGGCTCTTCGATACCCAGATCAGCCATAAACTCATCGCGATCTGAGATGTCCATTTCAGCTAATTCAGATTCAATCGCGGCGCACACAGCAACAACGATAGCGTTTTCTGTGGCAGCAATAGCGCGAACAGCGTCTAAGTGTGGGTTATTCTCAAAACCATCTTCCGCCACGTTAGCAATATACATGGTCGGCTTTAAGGTTAAGAAGTTAAGGTAAGCAACGGCTTCCAGTTCTTCTTTAGATAATTCCATTGAACGCAGCATTTTCGCTTCGTCTAAAATTGGACGCATTTTTTCTAATACTTCCACTTCAAACTTAGCGTCTTTATCACCGCCTTTAGCACGTTTTTGCTGGCGTTGAACCGCGCGCTCTAAGCTGTCTAAGTCCGCTAAGGCTAATTCAGTGTTAATCACTTCGATATCGCCAGCGGGATCAACCTTGTTAGCAACGTGAACAATATTGTCATCATCGAAACAGCGTACTACGTGACCAATGGCATCGGTTTCACGGATGTTAGCAAGGAACTTGTTACCTAAACCTTCGCCTTTAGATGCACCAGCCACAAGACCCGCGATATCCACGAATTCCATAGTGGTCGGTAATATACGTTGTGGATTCACAATCGCAGCTAACGCATCCAGACGTGGATCCGGCACAGGTACAACACCCGTGTTAGGTTCAATGGTACAAAACGGGAAGTTAGCCGCTTCGATGCCAGCCTTAGTTAACGCATTAAAAAGCGTTGATTTACCAACGTTAGGAAGACCAACAATGCCGCATTTAAAACCCATATGCTTACCTTTCTCTCGATTATTGGCTAACGAGTCACACTCATCAGCGAGGTTTAGTCGTCCTGCCCTATGGCAGCACATTACTGAATAATTAAATCACTTTATACTTGGGTCTCGCCAAAGCAAAACCTACTCCGCTTTAAAGGAGTGTAATCTGTTCATGGCTTTCACCATGTCTTGCTTAAACAAAATCTCAGTACAACGCACAGCTTCATCTATCGCCGCATTAATAAGCTCTTGCTCTTTGGCAGGCGCTTTACCTAGTACGTAACCACTGACTTGGTTTTTATCGCCGGGATGACCGATACCTAAGCGTAAACGGTAGAAATTTTTATCGTTAGCCAGTTTAGCAATAATATCTTTCAAACCATTGTGGCCGCCATGACCGCCACCGAGCTTAAACTTAGCCACACCGGGCGGCAGATCGAGTTCATCGTGAGCGACCAGAATCTCTTCCGGCGTGATACGAAAAAAATTCGCCAAAGCGCCAACCGCTTTACCGCTTAAATTCATATAAGTCGTTGGGATCAATAAGCGGACATCTTTACCGTGCAATACGGCTCTGGCAGTCAAGCCAAAATACTTACTGTCAGCCACTAAAGTCACGCCGCAAATTCTCGCTAACTCAAGTACGTACCAAGCCCCCGCATTATGGCGAGTGTGTGCATATTCAGCACCTGGATTAGCCAGACCAACTATTAATTTTATTTCGCTCATGACACTCAATATTGTTATTTCGTCGATGACAGCCGCGCAAAGTGCCGACTGAACTGACCATACCTGCTAAAAACGCGGCATTTTAGCACTCAAACCCCAAGTCAACAAATGCCACGTCATCGCACAGGAGCAGAACACAGAACAACTCAGCGTTAATTAAGTCCCATAGCATATTTAAGGACTGTCTTTTTGAGCGGGGAATTGATGTTTGCCAACTTTAACGCGCCATTACGCAGCAGCTTAAGCGGCAAGATATCGTTGCTAAAACCGGCGTAAAACACATCCATCGCCGTCATCATCAGCTGGTTATCGCGATAACGTTTGTGCTGATATTGGGCCAGCACTTCATTTGACCACCAGATATTATCTTGGGCCAATGCATCCTTGATGACCGCCAAAAATGCTTCGACATCCTTAAACCCAAGGTTTACCCCTTGACCGGCGAGCGGATTGATAGTGTGGGCGGCATCCCCTAAAATCACCACGTTCTGACTATAGTAGCGCTGCGCATGGCGACGAGTTAGACCAAAACTGCCTTTATTCTCAACGGTAAAATCGGCATCTAGGCGCGCAGGGAAATGCAAACGTATCTGCTCTGCGAGCTGTTTATTATTCAGCTGCATTAACTGTTTTATTCGATTGGCATCGTCGTACCACACCAGCGAAGCGTTATTACCGGGCAGAGGTAACAAGGAGCGCGGTCCTTTAGGTGTAAACTGCTGCCATGTGACATCTTGCTGGCCCTGTGCGGTGCGGATATTGATCAGCATTGCCGATTGAGCGTAATCCCAACCCGATATACCAATCCCCGCCCATTGGCGTACCTGCGAGTGCGCACCATCGGCACCGACCAATAACTTAGCGTTAAGTTTATGATTCGATTGTAAGTGCACACTTACACCGTCGTTCTCACAGGCAAATGCCGCCACTTTATCGGGACAATATAAAGTGATGCCGGCCAATTGCGCCATCTGTTGCCACAGGGCAAGTTGGATTAAACGGTTTTCAACTATATGGCCTAAATGGCTGGCGCCAATTTGTGAACTGTGGAATTGAGTGATACAGCCATCGAGCTCCCAGGTTTCTAAACCAAGGTAAGGCACATTGCGCATCTTGAGCAATGAGTCCAAGGCGCCAAGACGTTCAAGCAGCGTTTCAGAAGCAACACTGATGGCCGAGACTCGCACATCTAACGGCTGCTCGGCTTGATAAGCCTCTGGCGCAAAGGATTCAATCACCGCCACTTTTAAACCTTGCTGAGCTAATCCAATTGCTGTCGCCGCACCGACCATACCGCCGCCGACAAGAATGACATCGAACTCAGTGCCTGCAGCATGATTGCATTCAACACGAGTGACGTCTAAATGAGTCACGTCAGAATGAGTTGTATCGGATGTCATCAGTGCACTTGTTTCATCAATTTGGCTCATCTTACTTACCACCTTAGTTACCACCTTTATTGCCTTGTTTATTAATGCCCAAACGATGTCTTTACACTATCTATGCACCAGCTATTTTACACCGACAGCATTGACCAAACCTATGCAGGAAAAAGCCACTCACTTTGTATCAAAAGTATGTCTCTTAGCACTCAAACGTGAGCAAATGTTGCTATCCCCCCACCTGCTCACAGTTGCTTACAAAGACAAAATTGCCCCATTACAACACTGACTACACTCAAGTCACACCTGCATCATAGCCAATATCACTTAATCCAAAGATTGTGATTCGGTTAGCGTTATGGGTGTTAAATACTTTCACTTAGCTAGCGCCTAGCCCTAAGTCGTATTGGACGAGTTAACAAGTGAATCCACCGTATCGATTAGCGAGGATGTCATGAAAACACTAACTCATTTACCCATAGTCAGTCGCCTATCAATTAGCAGCACTCTTAAGATGAGCACTCCGCTTAGATTAGGCACTGCACTTACGTTAGGCACAGCACTCACATTAGGTATTGCACCGCTAGGCCAAGCCATGGCGGCTAACTCAACAGCTAACTCAGTCGCGAGCCCAAACATTGAAACCATCACAGTGACCTATCGCGACCCGCTCGATTATGCCTTATATCAACATACCACGGAAATGTTGAGCTTATTTCGACTCGAAATCCGTGAAGACATCGGCATTCAGGCACGCAATAGCTTGATGGAAATGGCTAAAGCTCAGCATGTTAATCATCTTAACCTCGCCCAAGTGCCAGCGAGTAATAAAAACCTAGCATTTGTATGGGTATCGCCCTCAGCAAAAGCCAATCGGTAAAAGTGTGGACAAAGCTGGTCAGCAGCCATAACAGCAGGTAAAATGTCGCGCTATTTTTATTGGTCATCTTAGGGCGACACAACTGATGAGTAAGAAACTCCATATCAAGACTTGGGGCTGTCAAATGAATGAGTATGACTCATCCAAGATGGCTGATCTGTTAGGCGAATACCAAGGTTATACCTTGACTGAAGAAGCGTCTGAGGCAGACATTCTCCTGCTGAACACTTGTTCAATCCGTGAAAAAGCGCAGGAAAAAGTGTTCCATCAGCTAGGACGCTGGAAGACGCTTAAAGATAAAAATCCCAATTTGATTATTGGCGTGGGCGGCTGTGTTGCTTCGCAAGAAGGCAAAGCCATTAAAGACAGAGCCCAATGTGTCGACATTATTTTTGGACCACAGACATTACACCGTCTGCCCGATATGATCGAGCAAGTACGCCGTGGTGACAAAGCGGTTATCGATATCAGCTTCCCTGAAATCGAAAAATTCGATCGCCTGCCAGAGCCACGCGCCGAAGGCCCAACGGCGTTCGTGTCTATCATGGAAGGTTGCAGCAAATACTGTTCATTCTGTGTGGTTCCTTATACGCGCGGCGAAGAAGTCAGCCGTCCATCGGACGACATCATCCTTGAGATCGCCCAATTGGCGGAGCAAGGTGTGCGTGAAGTGAACCTGCTTGGCCAAAACGTCAATGCCTATCGCGGCGCAACCCACGATGACGGCATCTGTACCTTTGCTGAATTACTGCGTTTTGTGGCAGCTATCGACGGTATCGATCGTATCCGCTTTACGACCAGTCACCCGATTGAATTTACACAGGATATTATCGACGTTTATGAAGATACCCCTGAGCTAGTGAGCTTCTTACACTTGCCAGTACAATCGGGTTCTGATCGTATTCTCACGGCGATGAAACGCGGTCACATGGCGATTGAATATAAGTCAATCATCCGCCGCCTGCGTAAAGCCCGTGAAGGCATTCAAATCAGCTCAGACTTTATCATTGGCTTCCCAGGCGAAACCAAAGAAGATTTTGCCGACACCATGAAGTTGATTGAAGACATAGGTTTCGACCACAGCTTTAGCTTTATTTATAGCGCGCGTCCGGGCACGCCAGCGGCGGATTTACCTGATGATGTTGATATGGAAGAGAAAAAGCAACGTCTCGCGATTCTGCAAGACCGCATCACCCAGCAAGCCATGCGCTACAGCCGCCATATGATGGGCACAGTGCAGCGTATTCTGGTTGAAGGTCCATCGGTGAAAAAACCAATGGAACTGCGCGGCCGTACTGAGAACAACCGAGTGGTGAACTTCGAAGGTCAACCAAAACACATTGGTACTTTCGTAGATGTCGAAATCGTCGACGTTTACACTAACTCACTGCGCGGTGTCTTTATCCGCGGCGAAGATGAAATGGATCTACGTCGTAGCCTGCGCCCTGCTGAAATTCTGGCCAAGCGCAAGCAAGATGATGAACTGGGTGTGACTCAATTTAAGCCATAAGCGTTAAATCGGCTTAAACAGTACCGATATCAGTACCTATATAAAGAAGGGCGACTTAGTCGCCCTTTTGCTTTAACGCACTTTTATTTAAGTCTACCGAGGCAATTGCTATTTTCCGTTAGCAATTATCGGCTATGGCTCGTAAACTAAAATTATCTTGCGATGGTTAACCAACCTCGTACCTTGCTTTCTTATTCGCTATTGGGAGTGCTATTTGTCCAGTAAATTAACTACCATGAATCTGTATCTCGAACCCGCAGAAACACGCCGTTTGGCTTCACTGTGCGGTCCATTCGATGACAATATCAAGCAGATAGAACGTCGCGTTGGCGTTGAAATCGTCCGTAAAAACAATCATTTCCAGATCACCGGACTGCCACGCAATTGTTTAAGCGCCAACAACTTACTAAAAGAACTCTACATCGAGACCCAAACGGTTAAAGGCAGCACGCCCGATCTTGAGCCTGAACAAGTCCATATCGCCATTCAAGAAGCCATCGCCCTAGAGCAAGAAGACGCGAGCGACGACAGCAGCATTAATATCAAAACTCGCCGCGGCGTTATTAAGCCACGCAATCCAAACCAAAGCTTATATGTGGCCAATATTGTTCGCCACGACATTACCTTTGGTATCGGCCCTGCGGGAACCGGCAAAACCTACCTTGCGGTAGCAGCGGCAGTAGATGCGTTAGAACGCCAAGAAGTACGCCGAATTTTGCTGACTCGCCCAGCGGTAGAAGCGGGTGAAAAACTTGGTTTCTTACCCGGTGATTTGAGTCAAAAGGTCGATCCTTATTTACGTCCACTTTATGACGCACTATTCGAAATGCTCGGCTTTGAAAAAGTGGAACGCTTAATCGAAAAAAATGTAATAGAAGTGGCGCCGCTTGCCTATATGCGCGGTCGTACCTTGAACGATGCCTTTATTATTCTCGATGAAAGCCAAAACACCACAATCGAGCAAATGAAGATGTTCCTTACCCGTATCGGCTTTAATTCCCGCGCGGTGATCACAGGCGACATTACGCAAACCGACTTGCCTAAACATCAAAAGTCCGGCTTACGCCACGCGATTGAAGTGTTAAGCCAAGTAGAAGAAATCAGCTTTAACTTTTTCGTCTCCCAAGACGTCGTGCGCCATCCTGTGGTTGCTCGCATCGTCGAAGCCTATGAGGCTTTTGATTTAAAAGAGCAAACCTTAAAGGCCAAGAAAGAAAGCCAATACCAGAAACAACAGGAAGCCGCAGCACATGAGTCTTGATTTAGCCTTAGATATTCAACATGCCACCACCTGCGACTGGTTGCCAACGGACGAGCAATTCGCCCTTTGGGTCACAACCGCGATTGGCAATAGCATGGATGAAGCTGAATTAACTATACGTATAGTCGACAGCCGCGAGAGTCAGATGCTCAATAGCACCTACCGCGGCAAAGACAAACCGACCAATGTGTTGTCATTTCCCTTTGAGGCACCGCCAGAAATTGAACTTCCTTTACTAGGAGATCTTGTCATTTGCGCGGCAGTCGTTGAAAATGAAGCCCGTGAGCAACAAAAAACCTTAGAAGCGCACTGGGCACACATGGTTGTACATGGTTGCTTGCATCTGCTAGGGTATGATCACATCGAAGATGAAGAAGCTGAAGAGATGGAGTCGTTAGAGACCCAACTCATTGAAGGCTTAGGCTTTACTGACCCATATAAGGAACAATAGTTAGCTAAGATAATCCCTATCAAAAGCTAATGAGAAAACTATGAGTGACGATATCCCCCCGAGTACGAACGCCCACAAGAAAGGTTGGTTTGATAGAGTAAGTCAGCTATTTCAGGGCGAACCTCAAAATCGCGAAGATTTAGTCGATGTGATTGATGGTGCAGAACAGCGCGATCTGATCACTCAAGACACCCGCGAGATGATAAAAGGTGTATTAGACGTTTCTGATATGCGTGTTCGGGATATCATGATCCCAAGAGCTCAAATTGTCGCCCTCCAGATAGACAACTCGGTCGAAGAATTACTCGCCACTGTGATTGGTTCAGGTCACTCGCGCTTCCCCGTCGTTAACGAAGATAAAGACCATATCGAAGGCATATTACTTGCTAAAGATTTGATCCCTTACGGTTTCTCCAACAGCGATGAGCCCTTCTCACTGGACCGCGTGATCCGTCCTGCTGTGGTTGTACCCGAAAGCAAACGCGTAGATGTATTGCTAAAAGAATTTCGCTCACAGCGCTACCATATGGCGATTGTGGTCGATGAATACGGCGGTGTGTCAGGTCTGGTGACTATCGAAGATATTTTGGAAGAAATTGTCGGTGAGATTGAAGACGAATTCGACCACGATAGCACGGAAGAAACCGAGATCCGCAAAGTCGGCAACACGGTTTATATGGTTAAGGCCTTGACGCCAATCGAAGATTTCAACGAAGAATTCAATACTGAATTCAGCGATGAAGAGTTTGATACCGTCGGTGGCTTAGTCTCACACGCCTTTGGCCATCTGCCAGAACGCAACGAGAGCATCATCATTGAAGGCATTGAATTTAAAGTCATCAATGCTGACACAAGGCGTTTAATCCAACTCAGAGTTAAACTCCCCGATCCTAATACTGGCGAAGACGTAGAATAATCACTCGTGCTAAAACAAATCCGGGCTTTTGCCCAACAAAAGTCCCGACCTAGTGCTTTGAGACTCGTACTGGCATTTGCCCTTGGCGCCAGTACGGCGCTTTCATTTGCGCCCTATTCCATTTGGATAATCTATCCGTTTGCCATGGCGATTGCCCTCTGGCATAGCCGAGCGCTTGACGCTAAGGCGAGCTTTTACTATTGGTTAAGCTTTGGGTTTGGCTGTTTTGCCGTAGGGATCAGTTGGGTACATGTGAGTATGGATACCTTTGGTGGTATGCCGCTCATCGCCTCTGTTGGCTTGATGGCCTTGTTGGCTTTGTACTTAGCCTTATATCCGGCACTAACAGGTTTAGCGCTGGCTTGGTTAACTAAAACACTCTGTAAAAATGGCGAAACCACGTTTAGCCTTTGGCGTAATCTCGCCCTCTTCCCCGCCCTGTGGACCTTGACCGAATGGGCTCGTGGCTGGGTGATGACAGGTTTCCCCTGGTTATGGGCAGGTTACTCGCAAACCCAAGGGCCGCTAAAACCCCTTGCCAGTATCATAGGCGCACTCGGGTTAAGCTTAGTGCTGGCCATGCTCGCTGGTGCATTAGCCCTTTGTTTTACTAAGCGTTATAAGAGTTTACTGCTTTTACTGCCGCTCTGTATTCTGGCCGTTTGGGCTGCACCTAAGGTTTCCGACATTCATCCTACGGGTGAAAATGTTAAAGTGGCACTGGTGCAAGGCAATATTCCCCAAAGCATGAAGTGGGAACCCGACGCCCTGTGGCCTACCCTATTAAAATACATGGATTTATCCCGCGAACATTTTGATGCCGATATCATTGTTTGGCCTGAAGCCGCTATTCCGGCACCTGAATATAAGGTGCAAGAATTTTTAGATAACGCTAATAAAGTCGCCAATCTAAACCATACCTCAATTATCACTGGCATTATTAGCCATCAAAACAATGAGTTTTATAATTCATTGATTGTGCTTGGTAATCATAATCAGAAACAACAAGCAGGCCCTGACTATGAGGGCGATGGTAGCAATCAATTTAAGAAACATCATCTGTTGCCGATTGGCGAGTTTGTGCCCTTTGAAGCGCTGCTGCGCCCGATTGCGCCTTTCTTTAATTTGCCTATGTCCTCCTTTGCCAGAGGCGAATATCAACAGCCGAACCTAAGTGCCCTAGGCCATAAAATCGCGCCCGCGATTTGTTATGAAATTGCCTTCCCTGAGCAATTACGCGACAGCATTAATCAAGGGACAGATATACTGTTAACTGTCTCAAATGACGCTTGGTTTGGTAGTTCAAACGGCCCATTACAACATATGGAAATCGCCCAAATGCGCGCAGTTGAATTGGGGCGCCCTTTATTGCGGGCAACCAACAATGGCGTGACAGCGGTAGTCGATGAGCATGGCAATATCACTGCATCCTTACCCCAGTTTGAAACAGGTGTGCTAAGCGCAACCATTCCCTTGGTGACAGGCCAAACTTGGTTCGCAAAATTAGGTCAAACACCCCTGCTGCTGCTCTGTGGCTTACTGGTATTACTCGGCTTTGGCCGACGTGTAAAAGCGCAATAGGATCGAGACCATGCATTACCCAATCAATAAACAAGATGCGGCTGGCTTTACCTTGATTGAACTGGTCGTGGTGATTATTGTACTTGGGATCTTGGCAGTGATTGCCGCGCCTAAATTTATCGGTTTGAGTAAAGAGGCTCGGGTACAAACCCTGAGCCAATTACAGGCCAGCGTAAAAACCGCCAACACACTGGCCTACTCCAAAACGCAAATGCCCAGCCTGCGAAGCCAAGCCGTTGCAGGCCGTGACGATATTATTGATATCGACCTCAATGGTGATGGCACGCCCGATACCAGATTGAAATGGGGTTACCTCGATAATACCGATGTGGAAAACTGGATCACCTCAGATGATAAGCTCATCATTCAATATCAAGGCGTTGATATCACTTACATAGGTTACGATCTTAACAACAATACCTTAGTAAATGACGATCAATGCTATTTCCGCTACACCCAAGCTAGCGACGCCAGCACCCCGCCGCTATATGATATCAACTCCCAAGGTTGTTAGGCTAACACTCAGTTAACCTGTGTTATCCCACAATTATCTGCGAATAGATTAGGCTGATTGCGCGTTACACGTTAAGGTGAACGATTAGACGTGGCCTTATACCAATCATAGTTAGTGTGTCTGCATAGCCAATAGATTGGTACCATTACCTCGTTCCTTAACCAAGGTACACATCAAGGCAACTCTATGGCACTGCTTCGCGTGCGCTACCAAACCCACGAGTTTGGCGATCTCGATATTCATGTCAGAACCCTAAGAGACAATCAGGAATTTGAAGACATCGATGGAGAAGCTGAAAAGCTCGGTATTTCCTCCGCAACTTGGCCGTTATTTGGCATAGTCTGGCCATCGAGCCAAGTGCTCTCACACCACATGGCAGACTACAAGATTGGCAATAAACGTATTCTTGAAGTGGGCTGTGGTATTGGGCTCGCGAGTCTAGTGCTCAACCATAGGCACGCCGATATCACGGCAACAGACTATCACCCAGAATCAGGAAATTTCCTTAAGCAGAATGTCGATTTAAATCATGGTCGGGCGATCCCGTTTGTGCGCACTGGCTGGGCAGATGCACAAACTAATTTAGGTTTATTTGATCTCATTATCGGCAGCGATCTCTTGTACGAACAAGAACATGCCGATCTCTTATCACAATTTATTGAGCAACATGCTAAACCAATTTGTGATGTAGTCTTAGTCGATCCAGGCCGTGGTAATCATGCAAAATTCAGTAAACGTATGGTCACCTTAGGTTACGAACACACGCAACATAAACCCATTCACACTGAATTTTTATTGGCGCCCTTTGGCGGTCAAATCCTCAACTACTCTCGTACCAATAATTGATACAACAGCCTAATTAATGCAGATATGAGCCATTTAGGTCTAATAGAACTCAAAAAAAACGACGCTGAGGCGTCGTTTTAGCTGCATAACATCATCACCTTGATTAAGGCGTTAGCGGCTCGCGGGTAAATTCTTCGTGATCACACTCAGGGCAATCTGGGATGGGACTTGGAAATTCAATACTCATTTCATTGCCACAGTTAGTGCACACCATGATGCCCTGATTCACTATGTCACCACTCTTGTAGTAGCCTTGGTGCTTAAAATCTTGCGTTAACTCATGCCATTCGACTTGGCTGCGGTCGGTGATTTCACTGAGCCAATGCCAAAGCGTATTCTCTAAAGTAATCACGGTTGGGCTATGACTCAAACTATCCGCGTTCTGCTCACGGAGAAAACTCGTAATATCACGCTTTAAGAATTGTTCGACTAAAGCGAGTTCATCTTCCCCGGCCTGTTCTTTAAGACGTAAATACTCCTTACCTTGAGTGACAGAATTGAATAAGTTCTTTACAGTCATAGTGTTATCTTCTGCAAATTGAGATTTCACTTCGGTAATTAAGGCTTGATACAGTCCTAGTAACGCGTTACTTCTATCATTCATAACCAATACTCCTTCATACGAACCTTTTTAATGCATCGCTTCTAGTTTATTCTATGCAGATCTTACTCGCGCTGATATGGCGTTAGATCCAATAATAGGCGGCACTGCCGGAAATAGAGTGATGCAAGAGCAATATAATCCCTCAGAAATTGAAGCCTTAGTGCAAAAGCACTGGCATGACAACAAAACCTTCGAAGTCACTGAAGACGCAAACAAAGAAAAGTTTTATTGCCTTTCGATGTTTCCGTACCCTTCTGGCAGACTCCACATGGGACACGTACGCAACTATACCATAGGTGACGTAGTTGCACGCTTTCAACGTCTTCAAGGCAAAAACGTGCTCCAGCCTATTGGTTGGGACTCCTTTGGTTTACCCGCAGAAAATGCCGCGATTAACAACAAGACTGCGCCTGCGCCATGGACCTATGAAAACATAGAATACATGAAGAACCAGCTTAAATTGCTGGGTTTTGGTTACGATTGGAGCCGTGAAATCGCCACTTGTACCCCTGAATATTATCGCTGGGAACAATGGTTCTTCACTAAGTTGTACGAGAAAGGCCTAGTCTACAAAAAGACAGCCTCGGTCAACTGGTGTCCAAACGATGAAACTGTACTGGCGAACGAGCAAGTTCAAGACGGTTGCTGCTGGCGCTGTGATACCCCTGTGGAACAAAAAGAAATTCCACAGTGGTTCATTAAGATCACTGCCTATGCAGAAGAATTATTAAACGATATCGATACCTTAGATGGTTGGCCTGATCAGGTCAAAACCATGCAACGTAACTGGATTGGTCGCAGCGAAGGTGTAGAAATGGCCTTCGGCGTCGCAGGCCACGATAAAAGCTTCGATATCTATACCACGCGTCCTGATACCTTTATGGGCGTGACCTATGTGGCGATTGCCGCAGGTCATCCATTAGCTGAAATCGCCGCGCAAACGAATCCTGAGCTTGCCGCCTTTATCGATGAGTGCAAAAACAGCACAACATCAGAAGCCGAACTCGCGACCATGGAAAAACGCGGTGTCGCCACAGGGCTTTTCGCCATTCATCCTATCACTGGCAAGCAAGTGCCGATTTGGGCAGCTAACTTTGTGTTGATGAACTATGGTACCGGCGCTGTGATGTCAGTTCCAGGCCACGATCAACGTGACTTCGAATTTGCGAAAAAATACGGTCTGGCGATTGAAGCTGTGATCAAGCCAGTTGATGGCGACGTTGATATCAGCGAAGCCGCATATACCGAAAAAGGCGTACTGTTTAACTCGGGAGAGTTTGACGGTTTAGACTTTGAAGCAGGCTTTAATGCCATCGCTAATAAGTTAGTCGCCGAAGGTAAAGGCAAGCGCCAAGTCAACTATCGCCTACGCGATTGGGGTGTTTCACGTCAGCGTTATTGGGGCGCACCCATCCCTATGGTGACCTTAGCCGACGGCACTGTGATCCCAACGCCAGCAGATCAACTGCCAGTATTACTGCCAGAAGATGTCGTAATGGACGGTATTCAAAGCCCAATCAAGGCCGATAAAGAATGGGCGAAAACCCAAGTCAACGGTCAAGATGCGCTGCGCGAAACCGATACCTTCGATACCTTTATGGAATCGTCTTGGTATTACGCCCGTTACTGCAGTCCGCATGCAGAGGAAATGTTAGATCCTGCTAAAGCCAACTACTGGCTACCCGTGGATCAATACATTGGCGGTATCGAACACGCGTGTATGCATTTGTTATATTTCCGCTTCTTCCACAAGTTACTGCGTGATGCAGGTCTGGTTAACTCTAACGAGCCTGCCAAACAACTGCTGACTCAAGGTATGGTGCTGGCAGATGCCTTCTACTACATCAACGAAAAAGGCGCCCGTGTTTGGGTTTCTCCACTAGATGTAGCGACCACAGAAAAAGACGACAAGGGCCGTATTACTAAGGCTATCGACAAAGACGGCAACGAGCTGGTTTATACCGGCATGAGCAAGATGTCTAAGTCGAAAAACAACGGTATCGATCCTCAAGTCATGGTTGAAAAATACGGCGCCGATACCGTTCGCCTATTTATGATGTTCGCCTCACCACCAGAATTAACTCTGGAATGGCAAGAGTCTGGCGTTGAAGGCGCACACCGCTTCATTAAACGTCTGTGGAAACTGGCAAACGAGCATGTGAACCAAGCTAACAGCGAAGCCTTAGATGTCAGCACGTTAACAAGTGACCAAAAAGCGCTGCGCCGTGAAGTCCACAAGACGATTGCTAAAGTGACCGACGATATCGGCCGCCGTCAGATGTTCAACACTGCGGTTGCCGCCGTGATGGAACTGATGAACCATCTGCAAAAAGCGCCACAAACCACAGGTCAAGACAACGCCATTATCGGCGAAGCCTTATCAGCCATAGTGCGTTTGCTGTACCCTATCATTCCGCATGTGAGCTTTAACCTGTGGAACGAGTTAGGCAATGCTAGCAACATCGAAGACAGCCAATGGCCAGTCGTTGATGAAGCTGCGCTAGTTGAAGACAGCAAACTCATCGTTGTGCAAGTTAACGGTAAAGTTCGCGCAAAAATCACAGTGGCTGCCGATGCTGATAAAGAATCAGTAGAAGCCTTAGGCATGAGTGATGAGCACGTGATCAAATACCTAGACGGCCTGACTGTGCGTAAAGTGATCTATGTGCCGGGCAAACTGCTTAGCATAGTGGCCAATTAACCGCTGCTAATAACTAGCTATACCCTAAGTTATTGAAGTGGCAGCAAGGCGGCAATTAACAACAGCCCATGAGCTTAAGTTTTCTAAGTGATTGGGTTACTTGAAAGCCGCCAACAAAGCTGCCGCTTCAAGCCAGCAGGTATACAACGAATAGGAAACCGCGAAATCTATGCTAATCAAACGCATATGCTTCGCAATCATGGCGCTAGTGATTATGACCAGCGCCGGTTGCGGTTTTAAGCTTCAACGCAGTTATCAGATCCCCGATGTTCTCAATCATTTGAGTTTGAGCAGCGCGGATGAATACAGCGAACTCACCCGTTTGGTGCGTGAACGCCTGCGCTTGAACAATATCCAAGTTGTCGACGCCGCCGATGACGTTCCAGTATTAAGGTTAATCACCGACTCCCTAGAACGCTCGACCTTATCTTTATACCCCACAGGTAACGTCGCCGAGTATGAGCTGATTTATTTAGTCGAATTTGCTGTGGCATTGCCGGGCAAAGAAGCGCAGCCTTTCAAGGTTGAAATTCGCCGCGACTACTTAGACGATCCACGTACCGCATTGGCAAAGAGTCGTGAAATGGAATTGCTGACGAAGGAAATGCGTATCCAAGCTGCGGATCGTATTCTGCAAGCGATGGCCAGTACTGAGGTGAATTAATGCGGGCCATCAATTCAATGCGGATAATCTACTAAATGCGGACAATCTACTAAATGAGAGTCTATCCCGATCAACTCTCCCGCCACCTTAACCAATTATTTCCTTGTTATCTGATTTTTGGTGATGATCCTTGGTTGATTGAAACCACCAAAGATCAGATCCGCCAATTCGCCAAGCGTCAGGGATTCGATGAAAAAGTCCAACTCATTCAAGAGACGGGCTTTAATTGGAACGACCTGACTCAGGAATGGCAGGCCATGAGCCTGTTTTCCAGTAAACGCTTAATTGAGCTAACGCTTCCCCAAGCTAAGCCCGGTGCCGAAGGCTCAAGCACACTGCAAGCCCTATTGCAGACGCCCAATCCCGATATGCTGTTGATTATCGAAGGGCCAAAGCTCGCCAACGAGCAAACCAACAGCAAATGGTTTAAGACCTTAGATGCCCATGGCATATATCTACCCTGCGCTACACCAGAGGGCGATCAGTTTATGCGCTGGCTCGATGGCCGCATCAAGCACTTTAAGCTCAATCTGCAGCCGGATGCCCGCGCTATGTTGCATTCGCTTTATGAAGGCAATTTACTGGCTGCCGATCAAGCCATGCAGTTGCTGCAACTCCTGAGTCCAACAAATCCCGTCAGTGCCGATGAACTGAGCCACTATTTTGAGGATCAGTCGCGCTTCACCGTATTCCAACTCACGGATGCATTACTGAATAATAAACAGGATAGCGCGCAGCACATGCTGGCCCAGCTCAATGGCGAAGGCACAGCCTTACCTATCCTGCTGTGGGCCTTGTTTAAAGAGCTCGGCTTATTATTCAATTTGAAATGCGAGCAAGCCCAAGGCGTCGCGCTGAGTGCACTCTGGGGTAAGCATCGTATTTGGGATAAGCGTAAGCCACTGTATCAAGCGGCGCTGCAACGACTTAACCTTGAACAACTTGAACATATGCTCGCCCTCGCTTCGAAGCTTGAGCTCAATTTAAAGCAGCAGGGTAAAGAGGATTGGACTGGGCTGAGCCACCTGTGTCTGTTATTTGATCCTAGAGCCCATCGGCATCTGGCACATATAGCCATAGACTAATCATAAGTTAACCAAAGAGTTGATATGCGCATTGGCATTTTAGGCGGCACCTTCGACCCGATACACTATGGTCATATCCGTCCGGCGATGGAAGTGAAACACGCATTAGCCTTGGATAAAATCCTGCTGATGCCGAACCATATTCCGCCCCATAAACAGCAGCCTAACTTAACCACAGCGCAGCGCCTCAAGATGGTTGCCGATGTCTGCTCGCAGCTTGATGGCTTTGAGCTGTGCGATATCGAGGCAAAGCGCGACACGCCTTCCTACACAGTTATCACCCTTGAGCAACTGAAAGCCTTACATCCTAAAGACGAACTGTTTTTTATCATGGGGATGGACTCTTTCATCCAATTACAAAGCTGGCATGAGTGGCAACGCTTGTTCGACTTTGCCCACCTCGTTGTCTGCCAGCGTCCGGGCTGGCAGCTCGATGCCGAGCATCCTATGCAGCAAATATTAACGGCCCGCAGTCAAGCCCAAGCACTCGCAGAGCATGCTGCTAACCCCGCCCATAGAAATGGTGGGCAGATTTTCCCTGTGACAATTACGCCACAGGATATTTCCTCGACGCACATTCGTGAGCAACTGGCAAAAAGCGAAATCCCCGCCGATTTACTCATGCCCGTCACGCTAGATTACATCCAAAATCAACGACTTTACTTACCTTAGCTCGAAACGTAAGCAGATATCGCCCACTCAACTGCCAATGGCAATGTATTCCGGCAAGCAACACTGGTATACTACCGCGCTATTTAAAATTAATGAGGTACGCCAGCGTGCAGAGCGCGGAATTAAAACAGTTTGTTGTCGACAAGATCGACGACTTAAAAGCCAGAGACGTTGTTGTTCTGGATGTCAGCAAGCAATCTAACATCACTGACTACATGGTCATATGTTCAGGTACATCAAAGACTCACGTTAAAGCTATCGCTGAAAACCTTGTGGTTGAAGCGAAGCAAGCCGGTATTCCACCTTTAGGTGTTGAAGGCCGTGAAAGCAGCGAATGGGTTCTTGTGGACATGGGCGATGTGATCCTGCACGTTATGCAAGATCAAACCCGTGATTTCTACCAGCTTGAAAAGCTCTGGTCAGAAAAGCAAGACTGATGAAGTTACAGCTCATCGCAGTAGGAACACGGATGCCCGATTGGGTTACCCGTGGTTTCGAAGAATACCAGCGCCGTTTTCCCCGTGATATGGCGCTGGAGCTTATCGAAATACCCGCTGGAAAGCGGGGGAAAAATGCCGACATTGTCCGGATCCTTCAAAAAGAAGGCGAACAAATGTTGGCGGCCATTCCCAAAGGCAATCATATTGTTAGCTTAGATCTCCCCGGAAAAAACTGGACGACCCCCGAGCTTGCAACCGCGTTGACTAAATGGCAACTCGATGGTCGCGACGTCAGTTTACTGATCGGCGGACCTGAAGGATTAGCGCCAGCTTGCAAAGAAGCGGCAAACCAAAGTTGGTGCCTATCGGCATTAACCTTACCTCATCCCTTAGTTAGGGTTGTAGTCGCCGAAAGTTTGTACCGCGCGTGGAGCGTGAACACGAATCACCCCTACCATAGAGAATAGCGGGATCTTGATGTTAACGAGTGTCAACCACCCGTCATGGGATCAGCCGGAGATAGCATAAGTGTCGCCAAAAAAGCGGATAACAATGCATGATCACGCCGCCGAGGCGTCTCTTTTTAAGCGCCGAGCGCTATTCACTTTTTTTTGCGTTTTCGCCCTATTAAGCGTATTAGTCACCAACCTTTATCATTTACAGGTTGAATCCTATAAGGATTATGCAACTCGCTCGAATGATAATCGCATTCGTGTTGTTCCCATTGCTCCTAGTCGCGGCCTCATTTACGATCGTAACGGCGTGCTGTTAGCCGAAAACTTACCCTTCTATTCCCTCGATCTGGTTCCTGAAAAAATCAGTAACATGTCAGAGACCTTAGATGAGCTCGGCAAGTTAATTGAGATCAGTGAAGATGAACGCGAAACCTTTACCGAAGCGCTGAAATTTCATCGCCGCTTCAAACCACTGACGCTCAAAAACCAGCTCACCGAAGAGCAAGTGGCGATTTTCAGTGTTAACCAACATAAATTCCCAGGCATTTCCGTCGAAGCGGGTCTGAAGCGTAATTATCCCTACGGCGCGCAAATCACCCATGTGCTGGGTTATGTTGGCAAGATTAACACCCGAGACAGAGCCCAGTTAGAGCGCAGCGATCTGTGGAAAAACTATGCGGCCACCAAGGACATTGGTAAGCAAGGCATTGAAAAGTTTTATGAATCCCTACTGCATGGCAAACCGGGTCACTTAGAAGAAGAAGTGAACAACCGCGGCCGCGCAATTCGTACCTTAAAAATAGTACCGCCAGAGCCGGGACAAGATATTTACCTGACCTTAGATCTCAAGCTGCAACAAAAAGCGGTTGAGCTACTCACAGGTTTGCGTGGTTCTATTGTCGCAATCGATCCCCGTGATGGTGGGGTTTTAGCTATGGTATCGAGTCCAAGCTATGATCCAAACCAATTTGTGCAAGGGATTAATAACAAAGATTACAGCGCCTTGCTCAATGATAAATCACGACCTTTGATCAACCGTGCAACCCAAGGCCAATATGCGCCAGCATCAACCATTAAGCCACATCTCGGACTTTTAGGGCTTGATGAAAAAGTCATTACCGAGAGCACCCGCGTATGGGACCCAGGTTTTTGGCAGATTCCTGGTGTTGAACGTAAGTACCGCGACTGGAAACGCTGGGGACACGGCTGGGTTAACGTCTACAGTGCCATTACTGAATCCTGTGATACCTTCTTCTACGAACTCGCCTATAAAGTCGGTGTCGACCATATTGCCCGCTTTATGGAACAATTTGGTTTTGGTCAAAATACTGGTATCGATATCTTTGAAGAATCGGCTGGCAACATGCCATCCAAAGAATGGAAACGCTTGAAATACAATCAAGCTTGGTATATAGGTGACACCATTTCCGTCGGCATCGGCCAAGGTTATTGGACGGCAACCCCATTACAATTGGCGAATGCAGTAGGCATTATGGCGAATAAGGGCCGTCGTTTCCCGCCGCATCTGCTGAGATCGATTAAAGACAATACTGCCAAAATTGACTCTCCGATTAATGAGTTACCACCAATCGAACTTAAAAACCCCCGTAACTGGAATATCATTAACGAAGCGATGCGCCAGACGGCACATAAGTCACGTTTCACTGATGCCACTTACACCGCCGCAATGAAAACCGGCACGGCGCAGGTCATTGGCGTGGCCGAAAATACCAAATATGATGCAAATAAAATTGCCGAACATTTCCGCGATAATGCCTTAGTTGTGGCCTATGCGCCCTTCGAAGATCCTAAAATCGTCCTCGCCGTCGTGATGGAAAACGCAGGATGGGGTGGCGCAAATGCTGGCCCAGTCGCCCGCGCCATGCTCGATGAATATATGCTTAGAGATACTTGGAAACCGCAGCCATGAGTAGCCATAGCCAATATCAAAACATCTGGCAACGCTTGCACATAGACTTGCCATTATTGCTCGGCCTATTGGCTGTCATGGGCTTTGGCCTGTTCGTCATCTATTCTGCCAGCGGCGAAGATTTAGAGATGATGGAGCGGCAGCTATTCCGTATGGTGTTGTCGCTCGGCATTATGTTCACTATGGCTCAGATCAATCCTGAGGCGCTTAAACGCTGGGTCCTACCCATTTATCTGGCGGGGATTGTCTTGCTGCTCGGGGTACATTTTTTCGGTGAAATTAACAAAGGCGCACAACGCTGGTTGAACTTAGGCTTTATGGAGTTTCAACCCTCAGAACTGATTAAGCTTGCCTTCCCCATCACAATGGCTTGGTATATAAGTAAGTTCCCTCTGCCGCCGAAGAAACGCTATCTTGCTGGTGCTGCTGTAATCTTACTGGTGCCGACTCTGCTTATCGCGAAACAACCCGACCTCGGTACCTCGATTCTGGTGGCCGCATCGGGGATTTTCGTGTTGTTTTTATCGGGCATGAGTTGGATCATTGTCGGCGGTTTTATCGCGGCAGTACTCGCCTTCCTACCTATTCTTTGGTATTTCTTGATGCACGATTACCAAAGAACGCGGGTATTAACCTTACTCGATCCTGAGCAAGATCCATTGGGGGCGGGTTATCACATTATTCAGTCGAAAATCGCGATTGGCTCCGGCGGACTTTGGGGCAAAGGCTGGCTCGACGGTACACAATCGCAACTTGAATTTATCCCCGAGCGCCATACCGATTTTATCTTTGCGGTGATCGGTGAAGAATTTGGCTTAATTGGCAGTATCTTACTGTTAATTATGTACCTTTATATTATTGGCCGCGGCTTAGTCATTGCTTCGCGCGCCCAAACCAGTTTCGCTCGACTACTCGCAGGTAGTATCACGCTGACCTTTTTCGTTTATGTTTTTGTGAATATTGGCATGGTTTCAGGTATCCTGCCCGTGGTCGGTGTACCACTGCCCCTTGTCAGTTACGGTGGAACCTCCATGCTGACATTGATGACAGGGTTTGGCATTCTTATGAGCATTCATACCCATAGACGTTTCGTAGATAGATAATTTTTAGGGACTTTTCATGCCTACTCTCCGAGCTTTTTTAGCTCCACTCGGCTTACTGTGTTTAAGCTCATGCTTAGTCGCCTGTACCACGGCGAACGAACCGACACCCGCGCAGGCACCCGCTCCAAGCACGCCAGTGGCGCCGGCCGCTGAAATCGCGCCCACAATTCCCGCTGAACTTAAAGAAGAGTTTATCCAAACTCAAGTAAAACAAGGTTTTACTCGAGCAGAAGTGCTCGCTTTTCTCGATAAAGCAACATACAACCAAGGGGTTATCGATGCAATGACCCGCCCATGGGAAGCAAAACCTTGGCATGTGTATTATCCCATCTTCTTAACCGAGAAACGCCTCGACGCTGGTCTCGCCTTTTGGAAAAAACACGAGAAAACCATCGCAAAAGCGGCGGCCAAGTACCAAGTTGATCCACAGATTATTGTCGCCATCATCGGCATTGAAACCTTCTACGGCCAATACACGGGCAATTATCCAGTGATTGATGCCCTCTATACCTTAGGTTTTCACTATCCGCCGCGCGCCACCTTTTTCCGTAAGGAATTTGGCGAGCTGATGAAATTAGTGAAAGAAGAACATTTAGATATCGATACCCTCAAGGGCTCCTACGCGGGCGCTATGGGTTATGGGCAGTTTATTCCCTCTAGTTACCGCCATTACGCGGTTGATTTCGATGGCAGCGGCAATCGCGATCTATTACAAAGTCCAGAGGATGCTATCGGCAGTGTGGCCAATTATTTCCATGAACACGGTTGGCAAGCCAATGCGCCGGTCGCTTTACCGTTAGTCAATAACAGCAAAGCAGCACCTAAAGCGAAAGTGTGGGCAGGTGAAAAGCTGAACTATAAAGTTGCAGATATTTTAACGCCGACCTTAGCCCTCGCCGATGCGCGGGACTTAGATGTTTCGCAAAAAGCCTTATTGATTGAGCTAGAACAAGCCGATCACAGTGACTACTGGCTTGGCTTAAATAACTTTTACGTGATCACTCGCTATAATCGTAGCCCTTTGTATTCAATGGCCGTTTATCAATTTAGCCAGCAATTAAAGGAACAGCATGCCTCTAAAAAATAATTTTTTACAGCTTGCCGCCTTAGTTATGTGCTTCGCCCTTGCGGCGTGTTCTTCGAGCCCAAACAACGCCAGCAAGAAAAATATGGACCCGAACAAGGGCCGTTATTCGCTGAAGAATGACAAGCTGCCACTGAATCCACCGAATGTGGATAATGTGCCGAACGCGACGCCTAAGTACGAGCCCTATAGCCGCCGTGGCAACAAACCCTATACGGTTTACGGTGAGTCTTATACTGTGATGAACACGGGCCAAGGCTTTAGTGAAACTGGCCGCGCCTCTTGGTATGGTGAAAAATTCCATGGCTACGAAACCTCTAATGGCGAGCCCTATGACATGTATTCTATGTCTGGCGCCCATAAGACACTGCCACTGCCGAGTTACGCTCGGATCACTAACTTAGAGAACAATAAGCAAGTGATCATTCGCATCAACGACCGTGGGCCATTCCACTCAGATCGCATTCTCGATGTCTCCTACGCCGCCGCCTATAAACTCGGCATGCTCGGCAAAGGTACGGCGCGGATCAAACTGGATGTGGTTTATATTGGCAGTGTTGCGGCCACTAATTCGGCCGTAGCCAGCGCTCAAGATACGGGCAATCATTACATTCAGTTAGTGGCCTCCAAAGATAAAGCCAAACTCAATGCCATGGCGAAGAATCTTGAACAGAAATATCAGGTCAAGACCCGTGTACAAGCGGCAAACAATATGTTTAGACTACAGCTCGGCCCCATAGGTCAGCCAGAGTTAGCCGACAAGCTACTCAATAACGTCAAGCAAAACGGTTTTCCTGAGGGCTATATCGTCCATGAATAATGGCCGTTTGCTCTGATCAGAATTGATTTAAAAATAGAGATGAAGGAACCTTCACTAAAACCCACTGTCGGAAAGTGGTACACTGTTGAAGATCTTCTCGAATCCTTTCCATTTCATACAACTAAAAGACGTGCCAAGTTAATGATGAATTTTGTAAAAAGTCCCATTAAAACATTGCTGCTAATTTCCAGTGCCTCTCTCCCCGTTTATGCTGCGCAGCCTATTATTACACCTGATGCACCTTCAGTAGCCGCCAAGGCGTTCGTATTGATGGATTATAATTCGGGTCAGATTATCGCTGAAAGTAACGCTTATGAAAGCCTTAACCCAGCAAGTTTAACTAAGATGATGACCAGTTACGTGATCGGTCAAGAAATCAAAGCGGGCAATGTCTCCGTTGATGATGATGTGACTATCAGTAAAAATGCTTGGTCTAAAAACTTCTCAGACTCTTCTAAGATGTTCATTGAAGTGGGCACTACGGTTAAAGTGGGCGATCTAAACCGCGGTATCATCATTCAATCGGGTAACGATGCGTGTGTGGCGATGGCCGAGCACATTGCCGGTACAGAAGGCGCCTTCGTTGACATGATGAACTCATGGGCGAAGCAACTGGGGATGCGTGATAGCTACTTCGAAAACGCCCACGGTTTAGATGCAGAAAACCACAAATCCACCGCCTATGATATGGCATTACTGGGCGCAGCGTTAATCCGCGACGTGCCAGATGAATACCACATCTATAGCGAAAAATTCTATACATTCAATGGTATCAAACAATACAACCGTAATGGTTTATTGTGGGATAACAGCATGAACGTGGACGGTATCAAAACCGGTCACACCTCAGGTGCGGGCTACAACTTAGTGGCATCGGCAACCAAAGACGGCATGCGTTTAATTTCAGTGGTGATGGGCACTCAAAGTGAATCAGCCCGTAAAGCTGAAAGTAAGAAATTACTGACCTATGGCTTCCGTTTCTTCGAAACCGTAACACCATACAAGGCGGGCGATAGCTTTATCACTCAGCAAATTTGGTACGGCGACAAGAGCACGGTTGATTTAGGCGTGGCAACTGACACACCTATCACCATCAGCCGTGGCCGTGGTAAAGACTTGAAAGCTAACTTCGAGCTGACTAAGCCATTAGATGCACCGTTGAAAAAAGGTGAAACTGTTGGCCGTCTATTCTTCCAACTTGATGGTAAAGACATCGCCCAGTTCCCACTGGTGACGTTGCAAGAAGTCAACGAAGGCAGCTGGTTTAGTAAATTAGTAGATTACTTTAAGCAGATGTTTTCTGGGTGGTTTAGCTAAGCTAAGTCACATAAATAAAGCCACCTTCGGGTGGCTTTATTTTTTTGGGGAGTGCATCGCCCTTGAATCGGGTATAATCGTCACCATATATATCCCAATATAGCCGCTAAGAGTACTGAGTATGTTAGACACTAAATTTGATGAACTGATGGATTTCCCCTGCGCATTTCCTTTTAAGGTCGTCGGTGAAGCCCATGAAACGTTAACTGACAAAGTTGTGGCTGTGGTACAGAAACATGCACCAGGTGATTACTCACCGTCGACCAAAACGTCGAGCAAAGGCAGCTATCACTCCATCACGATTCGCGTGACAGTCACCAGCAAAGATCATATCGAGATATTGTACACTGAACTTGCCGCCATCGAAGGTGTACGCCGCGTACTATAAATATTCCTCAAGGCCATGAAATGTGATCTGTCTTACATTTATGGCCAATAAGCGTATAATAGCCCACTCATTTCTAAGGGGAGAGGTTGCCCTTGCAAGACACGACTTTGCACATTCGACATCTTGGAAAACAAGATTACGAATCAGTGTGGCATGCGATGCAGCATTACACTGATACGCGCGACAGCGAAAGCCATGATGAACTGTGGATTGTCGAACATCCGCCCGTGTTTACCCAAGGCCAAGCCGGCAAAAGCGAGCATATTTTAAATGCTGGCGATATTCCGGTTATCCAAGTGGACCGCGGCGGTCAAGTCACTTACCACGGCCCAGGCCAACTAGTGGTATATCCTCTTCTCGATATAAAACGTAGTAAAGTCGGCGTACGTCAACTCGTCACCCATATAGAGCAAAGCATTGTCGATATGCTCGCCAAGTACGACATTAACGCTTATGCCAAGGCAGATGCGCCAGGCGTATATGTGGATGAACGCAAAATCGCCTCCCTAGGATTACGCATTCGTAAAGGCTGTTCATTCCATGGATTAGCACTCAATGTCGACATGGATCTGGCGCCATTTCGCCGCATCAACCCTTGTGGTTATGCCGGTCTTGAAATGGTGCAATGCAAAGCGCTTGGCGGACCACAAACTGTGACTGAAGCGGGCGAGCAACTCACCATTACTTTTAGCCAATTACTGGGCTATCAACACCTAGTTCATCATCAAGGATTAGCAGCGTCATGAATAGGCCTGAACGTTTACAACCCGGAGTAAAATTAAGAGATGCCGATAAAGTGTCTCGTATTCCGGTCAAAATCGTCCCCTCAGAGCGCGACACTATGTTGCGTAAACCCGATTGGTTACGGGTTAAACTGCCGGCATCGAATCAACGCATTTTAGAGATCAAGCAAGCGCTGCGTAAAAATGGCCTGCACTCGGTCTGTGAAGAGGCATCTTGCCCTAACCTCGCAGAATGCTTTAACCACGGCACTGCGACCTTTATGATTTTGGGTGCGATTTGTACGCGTCGTTGCCCATTCTGCGACGTAGCCCATGGTCGTCCGCTTAAGCCTGACGCCGAAGAGCCGGTTAAATTGGCGCAAACAATCCGCGATATGAAGCTGAAATACGTGGTCATTACCTCGGTAGATCGTGATGATTTACGTGATGGTGGCGCCCAGCATTTTGCCGATTGTATCCGCGAAATTCGCAAACTGAATCCAGACATCAAGATCGAAACCTTAGTGCCTGATTTCCGTGGTCGTATCGATGCTGCCTTAGATATTTTATCGACTGAGCCGCCTGATGTGTTCAACCACAACTTAGAAACGGCGCCAATGCATTATCGTAAAGCGCGCCCAGGTGCGAATTACCAATGGTCGCTCGATCTGCTCAAACGCTTTAAAGAACGTCATCCAAATGTGCCCACTAAATCTGGCCTGATGATGGGACTGGGTGAGACCAACGACGAAATCGCTCAAGTATTACGTGACTTGCGCGCACACAACGTTGAAATGCTGACCTTAGGCCAATACCTACAGCCGTCTAAGTTCCACTTGCCAGTTGAACGTTATGTGCCACCAGCAGAGTTTGACGAGCTTAAAGCCTTAGCCGATGAGCTAGGTTTTACCCATGCAGCCTGTGGCCCATTAGTGCGCTCAAGCTACCATGCAGACTTGCAAGCCCAAGGTAAAGAAGTGAAATAACCTTCTGACTTAGATGCGGATAACCTTGATGCAAACTTCAGGTGATGCTGAATTTAAGTGATATAGAGTTCAGGGTTATCCAAATAAAAAACAGCGCTTAAGCGCTGTTTTTTTATGGAATTTTTTATGACTGCCGTTTATAAAAACTGTTAGCATTGCTATCGTTTTACGACATGAATGCAAATGCTCAGCTTATTCTTGGGTTATCGCTAAATCCATCAAGATAGCGTCTTCTTTACCGCCTGCTATTGGGTAGTAACCTTTGCGGCGTCCTGATTCAATAAAGCCGGCCTTTTGATATAAAGCGCGAGCGGCAAGATTGGACTCTCGCACTTCTAGCATAAGCACCACGGCGGCTGATGCCTTGGCCGAAGCCACCACAGCATTCAGTAATAACTTGCCGTAGCCTTTACCCTGCTGGCTTGGTAATAGGCAAATATCCAATAAAGTCACTTCATCAACAATTTGCTGCACTATTGCAAAGCCTAAAAGGCCATCAACCGAATCCGAAACTGAAGCTGCGTTAGGTTTCGCCTGCTTTAAACCTAGAACTCGGTATAAATGCCCGAAACAATCAGCAAGATTGCCCTCACTCATGGGGTGGCTATGGGCCATAGATTCAAGCTGCGCCATTTGAGGAACATCTTTAAGCGTGAGTGCCACAAGCTCAACAGGCAAACCTGCTGTCAATTGTGCTGCGAAGGGTGTTGTGAATAGACTATCTTCTGGTGGGATGTTCAACGCTGGTATTCCAAAGTATTGGTTATTAATGATATTTACGAGTAAAGATCAAGACTTGCTTGGAGCTTGGCCGCTAACTTGCTCGCGCCATTGGTAAATCTGCTGCCAGAGTGCGCTTTTAGCCTGCCAACCCACTAATAAATCGGCTAAGGGTTCAGATACTAACCATGCGGTGCGTGGCCTGACTTTATGGCGTCGCAAATCCCAGACAATCTGTTTACCCGTATGTGGCTCACAATCAAAATCACACTCTTCGCGTTTGACGTCGATAAGCTTTAGCACAGCTTCGATAAGCGGTTCAGCCTCGGGTAACTCACCGTTTTCATCCCAAATCACTAAATAAGGTTTCACCTTAGTGTCGCGCACTCGCCAAGTTGTCACATTCATGGCGGTTAAATAGGCTGATTTATTCATTAGGGTCAGTTTTATTCAATTCAAGTATCGACTCACAACATGCCGCTAGGATAGCAGTTCTGCCTAGGCATTGTTACTGCCATGCGGCTAAAGGAGTTGGGCACAAGCCGATTAATGGCAGCACAATTACGACATTTAACGCAGAAAAGTTCAATCGAATTTATAGATTTACAAAATCTAATTTACTCATTTTACATTTAATATCAGAAGATTAGACTGAATACACTCAGTAAGACAATAGCAGGAGAACGCCATGATTAACATAGGTATCAATCAAGCCAACAGAGAAGAAATCGCCGCTGGCCTTAACCAACTATTAGCCGACAGCTACAGCCTGTATCTTAAAACCCATAGCTTTCACTGGAACGTTACCGGCCCCATGTTCACTAGCCTGCATTTGCTATTTGAACAGCAGTATACTGAGCTTGCCCTTGCGGTCGACCTTATCGCAGAGCGAGTACGTGCATTAGGCGCCAGAGCGCTAGGGTCCTATTCGGCTTATGCCGCACTGACTGAAATTAAAGAAGATCAGGGCGTCACCAAAGCCGAAACCATGATCCGCGAATTGTTAAACGATCAAGAGTTAGTGATCCGTAATGCTAGAGCCCTGTATCCACTGGTGAATCAAGCTAATGATGAAGCCACTGCGGACTTGCTTACCCAGCGCATTCAACAGCATGAGAAAAATGCCTGGATGCTACGCAGCTTATTAACGGAATAATTCGCTAGCAGTATTATTTCGCTAACCAAAACAAAAAAGTCGCCAAGCGGTTACGCTTGGCGACTTTTCCTTTAAAGCGATATCACTCAAGTTTAGAAGTGCTTAGATTTAGAGGCACTTAAATTAGAGGCACTTAAATTTAGAGGTACTTAATCCAAGCCTGAGTACTGTGCTTTTTATATTCACTAAACCACTTAACGGGATAATACAGCGCAATAACTAACACGCCCGCGATTAACGAAATCCATCCCATACTATTCACCCCAAATAATTCACCATGGTTCGCACCAAAAATGAATTTCGCTAAGCTATAAAGCATTAATAACACGTACAAATGTAAGATATAGAAGAACATAGGTACTGAGCCAAACACAGACAACCCATGGCCGACTCGCGCTAATCTCTCACTACCACTCTCGCCCGCTTTTCCTGCTGATGAAAAGTGTCGCTCAAACACCACCAAGCAGAAAAACATGCCGCCTAAGGTCACCAGTAAAAAGCTTAATGATGGTGGGTATTTAGTTAAGTTGAGTACCGACATTAAGGTTTCACCCAAATGTGCCCCCGCCTGCCAAGGCAAGGTTTCGCCATAGATGTTAAACCCGCGTAGCAATGCAAAAAGTACCCAACAGCTTATCCCTAACTTCAGCAGTGTTTGCTGGCGCTGCGAAGCTTCAAGCGGATTAGCATTCGGTTTCTGACTGAAAATGGGCCCAGCGACATAACCCAGCAATATCACACCCATCCAAGGCAGCGCGGGATAACTCACTTTGATCTTAAGCGCCCCTTCACTGACAAGATATCCGCGGTCGTGCAATAGGGTCCATAGGCTATAAGCCCATTCACTCGGCTGAAAACCAATTGGCGTCAACAGATTATGGCCAAAAACAATCGCAAAGCCTAAAAGTGCCATCCAAGCTCTAGGCAGATTTATCAGCGCCGCCAGCGTTAACATGCTCAGGCCGATCACCCAAATGACCTGCAACCAAAGCGTGTGGTAGTTACCCATCCAAGAGATGTTAATCACTACAATTTCGAGCGCGATTAAAAACAAACCACGTTTAATCAAAAACGCCCGCGCTGAACGCGGCTCGCCATGACTGCGATTGGCATAAAGCCATGCTGAAACACCCGTTAGAAACACAAACACTGGCGCACAAAAATGCGCGGCAAAGCGGCTTAGAAACAGTCCCCAAGAGGTCGAACTCAAATCCATAGGGTCGCTCACCTGCATATGCAGGAAAAACCGTTCCCGCACATGGTCGAGCAGCATGATAAGCATCACCAGGCCGCGCATCATATCGATACTATTGATACGGCTACGGCCAATAGAACGACTCAGTTCTTGCTCAGCAAAACCTGACGGTAACTCAGGACGAGTGTTTATATTCGAGCAGATATTAGAACTGATATTAGAACGACTAATATTAGAACTACTAATATTAGAACTCATAGCTAACACTCACTTTAATGCTACATGGCTCACCGGGTACCGCCCAGAGCGCCGAATAACTGCTGGCGATATAGTGCTCATCTAGTAAGTTATCCAGATTGACGCCAAGGACGAAGTTGTCGCTCAGGTGAGTATTCATAAACACTCCAAGCAACTGATACGACGGTAATTGGAAACTCGGATCGGCAGAATCACCCAGACGAGAATCCACATATCGCCAACTCATGCCTAAATGTCCATCGATAGAAAATGCATTCAGATCCCGCTTCAGCATCACACTCGCAGTATGTTTTGGCACATTCACCAGTGGACTTCCCGCAGGAATAAGCACGCCCCAGTCTGGATTCAAGCTGTCGTTGGCAGTGCGGGTATTCAAATAGGCGTAGGATAATTTGGCCTGCAAATCCTCCGTCAGCTCGGCAACTAAATCGAGTTCAACGCCGCTACTTTTTGCTTTACCTAAGGTGGCAGAAAATCCGACATTGAGCGGATCTGAGGTCAAAATATTGCTCTTTTGTGCATCAAACACCGCCAAGCTGCCACTTACTGCTATGCCATTCTCAGCTAAGCCATTAAACCAATTGCCATTAAACTTCATCCCTAGCTCAACTGACTTGCTCTCTTCGGCTTCGAAGGGCTGACCTGCAAAGTCGGTTCCAGAAAGCGGTAAAAAGCCTTCAGAATAAGAACTATAGAAACTTAAGGCATCGGACCATAAATACACCAGACCCACTTTAGGGCTAACCCTGCTATCGTTTTGCTCTGATAACGTATTTTTAGCGACTTCACTGATATCTTGCTGATAGCTATCGAACCTTAACCCAAGGTGCAACTTCCACTTTTCAGTTAAATCCATTTGATCTTGCAGGTATGTGCCCCACGCCTTTTGGGTTTCGTTATTCTCATACAACAAACTCACCTCAGGCTGAGGCCCACCATATTGAGGCTCATAAATATCAATGGCATATTCGCCCTTTTGGCCGCGATAGCGATACAACCCCGTCTTTAAACTGTAGTGATAGGCATCGGCGCCGAGCTGCAAATTGTGGCGAATGAACCCCGTATCCACATGGCCACTTAACTCTAGACGCAGTGAATTATCCTCGGAGGCATAATCTCGGTATCTGTGCTGCCGGGTGAGCGTGCGACCATCATCAAATAGTGATTGCCGACCCTTTGCCAACTCGGCATCGGACGAATAGCCCTTCAAGCTAGAATCGCGATAGTTATAGCCCGCGGTGAGTGACCAATCATCATTTAATTCATAGTCATAGGTCAGCTGGTGCCCAGTGGCATTGACCACAGTTGCGCCATCATTAGGCTCACCTAAATAACGCGAGCGTGGCACAGTATTGATATCGTTGTTGAGCACAATAATGCCGCGATCGAATAACTGTTCCTGCTTGAGGTATTCCATTTCATAGAGTAGCGAGGCTTTATCGGAAATCTGCCAACGCACTGACGGCGTGACGATTTTTTTATAGCTGAACACATGATCGCGAAAACTATCGTGTTCCTGCCACGCGCCGTTAATTCGAAATGCCACATTGTCGGTCAAGCCGGAAGTCACATCTCCCTCTAATCGATATTGATCGAAACTCCCTGCCGATGCCTTTAAATAACCACTGGTTTGATACTGAGGTTTCTTAGTCACAATATTGACTGTACCGCCGGGCTCTGAGCGACCATAAAGCGCCGAACCAGGGCCTTTTAAGATCTCCACGTAGGCCACATTCGATAAATCTCTATGACCACTAAAACCTCGACCACCATTAAAGCCATTGATTAAATAGCCCGATGGCATGTTTTCATTACCCGGAAAGCCGCGCAGAGAAAAGCTATCCCATAAACCGCCGCCATTGTTTTGCCGCGCCACACTGGCGGAATAATCCAGTACATCTTGAAACCGCGTCAGCCCCGCATCTTTTATCAATTGCTCATCTAACACACTTATCGCTTGCGGAAGTTCAGTTGCAGACACATTGCCACGGTAAGCTTGGCGATAGTGGATACTTAAACGCTCAATGTCAGTCTCTAAAATAGCATTACCAGATTGAGCATCCTCCGCAGCCAACAGCATTGAAATAGGATTGAGCACAAACAAGGCGCCCAGCAAAAGCGCAGCGCGCTTGGGAATATAAAAAGAGGTCATTTTCACTCCGAAAATAAACAGCATCGGCGCCTTAGCTAAGCCAAGGCGCTCAAAGTTAATTAAGATAAATTGAATAAACAGTAACTTATGCTGTTAACGGCGGAGCACGACTATTGAAGAAACGACTAAAAGGTCGCTTAAAGGAAATGGCTTGGAACTCAACCGAGATATAACTCTGCTGAGCCAATTGAAAATGAAAGGGCGTACTGGTTATCGCATGTTGCAACTGGTGCTGATGTAAGCACAGCGAACAATTGGCCTTAGAGTCTTCACTAGCATGGGAAATACTGTGAACAGCAATGGCCACAGACAATAGCACCAACATGGCGGCAAGCCATATTGCTAGGGTGCGTCTTGTTTGCATCACACGATTCAAACCATACTTCCTCAAATAATTTAGCAGGCGATTGTATGTTAAGCACAACTAAAGTTGCAAACCGATTTACCTAAGCCGCAGGGCTTAAATGTTACAAGAGGTATACGACAGTTTTGTGAGAAACAGTATTTGTGAGAAAAGGCGATAACCGCGAATGAATAGAGGGAGTACTGAATATATTGAGGCTAAATGGCAGACAAAATAAAACGGCTCGCATATTTCTATGCAAGCCGTTGTTTTATTTGGCAGGGGTGGCAGGACTCGAACCCGCAACCATCGGTTTTGGAGTCCAGACGTAAACAATCGAATATCAAGTCTTTATCCTGTTACTTAGAAAAAGACACTGAGTGAAAAATAAAATAACCCTATGATTTAATTAATTTAAAAATTTACTTTTCTAACAAGTTTATTCACTATTTTGACTAAATAACGCATTTATCTAGTGAATCATTAGCTGGTGTAAGTCAACGACTTACAGCCAGCGGCTCCTTTACATAGCCCTTTAATACATCATCAATAATGATGTTAAGGGATGTTATTCCGGCCCCTGTGATATACCAAGCCTCAGGATCTACAAAAATGATGTTCCCCGTCTTCCAAGCATTCGTCTCACGCAAGAGAGGGTTATCTATGGACTGTTTATCCAATACAGGGCTTCGCTCCATTACTGCGGTTCTGTCTACCACGTAAATGATGTCAGGATTGTTTTCAAGAATGAACTCGCTTGACACGGGTTGGCCATGCAATCCCATCTGCTCTGATAAACTAGCGGGTTTAACCCCTAGCCCACTGTAAATGAACCCATACCGAGAACGAATACCTAAGAATCGAAAAGCACCATTATTATGCAACACCACGAGTGCTTTCTCAGGCCTATCCTGAATAACCATTCTGGCGGCTTGGATCTTAGTTTCCAGTTCATCCACTTTATGTTTTGCCAAGGTTTGCTTATCAAATACTTTCCCCAGCATCAATAAGTGTTTTGTGACTATATAAAAGTAATCGCTGTTGCTGTCTTGGTAATCAATATCCAAATGAATGGTTGGTGCCAAATTGGAAAGCGCTTGATAATGACTAGCTTGAACGGATGACATCAGCACCAAATCGGGTTTAAGTGCATAAATACGTTCCATATTGGGTTGAACTATGGCGCCTAAATCAACGATATCATTGTTGTTGCTATAGTCCTGCAGGTAGTAAGGAACAAAATCCTTTGGCATGCCGATAATGGGAATATCTAGCTGTTCGAGATAATCGACTTCATTCATATCGAGGGCCGCAACGCGTACCGGCCGTTTTGTAATAACTGTAGTGCCCAACTTATGGGTTATTTCAACAGGTGTAAAATTTGACTCGCTAGTATCAGACGTTGCAAGAATCGTCTGCTGTACTGGCTCGCTTTTATTGTCGCAGGCCAGCAAAAAAGCCGAGCTAAATAACAGAATCGCCATCACTTTAGTACCGCTTTTACATTTCGACGTCACTTGTATTCTCCTTGTAAGTTGAAGTTGAAATAGTTACAAACTGTTCCTTGGCTCGTTTTCAGCACTTCAAGATCCAGTTCGTACAGTGCTTTTAACCTTTGTGCTGTAACAACCTCTTCAACGGGTCCTTCGCAATGCACAGCGCCTTGCTTCATGCCGACAATATAGTCGGAGTAATTAGCCGCAAAATTGATATCGTGAACCACTAACACTACCGTTCGCTTGAAGTCGTCACACAGATGGCGAAGCGCCCGCATTATGCTAACGGCATGTTTCATATCCAGATTATTGAGTGGTTCATCTAACAATAAATAATCTGTTTGCTGTGCAATCGCCATTGCCAGAAAGGCCATTTGGCGTTGTCCGCCGCTAAGCTCATCGATAAATGCATTAGCTAATGACTGTAAAGCTAAAAACGACAGAGCTTCATCAATGGCACAATGATCTGCCTTTGTGAGCGCCCCTTGGCTATAGGGAAAGCGACCAAATGCCACTAACTCCCTGACCGTCAGGCGTAAATTGAGGCTGTTAAACTGACGCATGGTTGCCACTTGCTTGGCGTAATCCTTCAGGGGAATGTTGTGGATAGCAGTACCTTTGAGTAATACCTCGCCCTGCTGGATATTCAGTAACCGACCAATCGACATCAATAAGGTACTTTTGCCAGCGCCGTTGGGACCAATGAGTGATGTAATCTGATGTTCGGGAAATTGCGTGGTAACATTTTTAAGCACAGGTTTCGCGCCATAAGAATGATGTAAGTTATTGACGGTAATCACACTGCGCTCCGAGGTTTAAGAATTAATACAAAGAAATAGGCACCACAAAATAAGTTAATTAACAGCCCAACACTGGTTTGATAATTAAACAGGTGCTCAACAAGTATTTGTGCGATAAGAAAAACTGAGATAGCAACGGCGCATCCTGTTATCAAGGTAAATGAGTGCGACGGATGCCTTGCCAGTGTATAGGCCATATTCGCGACAAATATCCCCATAAAGGCCGTAGGCCCTACTAAGCTGGTTGATATTGCGACCAATACCGCGATAAGGCCTAATAACAGGCGGACCACTTTTTGATAATCAATACCGAGAGAAATTGCCGGCTCTCGTCCCATCAGTAATACATCGAGCACAGCTCGCGATCTCCAAGCGACAATACACACGGCACCGACAAGCACTAAAGAAATAAGTAATTGCTCTGGTTGAGCGCGGTTGAACGACGCTAGGCTATAGCTCTGGAAAATTGAAAATTCACCAGGACTGATAGAATATTGGATTAACTGAGTAAAACTGCCTAACACCACAGTAAGTACTAAGCCAACAAGCAGTAGGAAGAATACATCATGTCGATCTCCGCTAAATAGCCAACGATGAATCGCCATTGAGTAAAGCAACATCACTACGACTGAAACAAAGAAATTACTGTTAGCGGTGATCAAAATACTGCTGCCCGTCCCTAAGATAAGGATCAGCAGTGCCTGCAAAATCAAGTAAACCCCTTCATACCCCATGATAGATGGCGTTAAAATGCGATTTCCAGCTAAGGTCTGAAACAGTATCGAGGAAAACGCAATACAGACACCACCAAGGCAAATTGTACCCAAACGCACCAATCGATTAGGTATGACATAGTCAAAATCAAAACCTGAGCCCATCAATAAAAATGTGACTGCTAATATTACAAGCAGCCCCCAGCTCAAAAAATGCCATGCACTGTTTTTCATTTGATTTTCCAAACGATAACTAAAAAGATGAGCCCACCTAAACAGCTTGCCGTTAGACCTATAGGAATTTCAAACGGATATAAAATAAGCCGACCAAGTAGGTCACAGATAATCAATAGCGTTGCGCCAGCAAAGGCGATAATAGGCAAAGTGCGTTTTAAATTATCGCCGTAACGCATAGCGACAAGGTTAGGAATAATTAAACCAATAAATGGAATACTCCCGACTGTGATAACTGTGGTGGCTATGGTTAGGGAAACCAGTACTAACCCTAAGATAACTAGACTGAAATAACTCAGTCCTAGTGTGGTAGCCAAGCCTTCGCCCATTCCTACAATGGTAAAGCGCTGTGCATAAAGGTAGGTCAGCATGACTATGGGAAGGATCAGATAGATGATTTCGTAGTTACCTTGCACGATTTTTGAAAAATCACCCAGCATCCATCCCTGCATACTCTGCATCATATTGTTTTGATAGGCATAGAGTTCCGCTATCGCACTGAGTACACTGCCAAACATAATCCCAATAATTGGAATGAGCACCGGACTCTTATACCGAATACCACGAATAATCAGAATAAAGGCTAAGCTCGCAAGCAGGCAAAAAACCAAAGCGCCTAACATTCTGGCGGTGACACCCATACTTGGAGCATGAATGATTGAAATTAATATGCCTAGTTTGGCGGCATCAAGCCCGCCACAAGTAGCAGGTTCAACAAACTTGTTTTGCACAATCTGCTGCAAAATCACACCACAGACAGCGAGCCCTGCGCCTGAGCAAATCAAGGCAAAGAGCCGCGGCAGACGACTTGCAGATAACACCAACCAGACATCATCCGAGAACGTCAGCATCTGCGTCACAGAGGCATACTTTGCACCTAGCAGCAGTGAGGCGAAACAAAGCACAAAAAAGCACGTCAGTGCATAAACTACCTTCACAAACTGATACTTCCTATACGCAATAAATCTTGTACTAATCTGCAGCCGCTATGAAATGTTCATATCGATGCACTATGTTTGAACCTTATCGGATCCCCCTGCCTTTTGAGCATGGGTAACGGCAATACCCGCTAACACTAAGTCACGTTTTCGCTCCCACCATTTGCGGGCACCGACCTTCATGATGTCTACCATCGCATTTATCTGCTCAGCTTTATCAGGGAGCTTGGTGGCTTCATCTTCCCAAATTGCGATAATTCGCTCTTTACGCGTTCGGCCATCGGCTTCTGGTTTAGTGGTTGACCACCATCCCAAAAAACACTCCCCCACCATGTCAACTAAGATATCAACGGCAAGCACTGCCTCATCAAGGGAGAAGCCTTTGAGTTGCAGCTTTTCGACCGATTCAGCAAAAGAACGTATACCCGATGACGGTGTAACACTGGCCTGATGGATAGATTCAGCGAGGCCAGGATGACGCTCATAGAGTGTCCAAATGGCATCGGTCAATATGATCAATTCACTCCGCCAATCGGTGGCTGCTGGCGCTCGCCAGTCCAGCTCATTAATTGCAAGCTCAGCGGCAATGGAGATAACGTCATTTCGACCTGCTACGTGATGGTAAAGTGAAGAATGATCGACCTTTAAATGCGCCGCTATAGCTGGGATGGTCGCTTGATCAACTCCAATCTCCAACGCGGCTCTGGCGATAGCATCACGGGAAATACGGCTAGGTCTGCCACGCTGACGTTTTTGAGTGGGTTGATCCGGTACTTGTGTCATATCGATAAGGTTTCCAAGGCAAAAAAGCCATTCTAACCGCTCTTGCTACCCGCTGCATGGCAATACCCAATACAGCGGGTAGAAGCGAGCCGCTAAAACTTCGCCCTAACGCCTACGCCTATTTCTCGTGGTTCAAGTAAATATGCATCCACGCCTCCGGTACTTCTGTCAGCCATTTTTGCCACAGGAGCACGTTCATCCAGTAAATTGCGCGCATAAACAAAGGCTTCAAAATATTGGTTGATTTGATAGGAAGAATTCAGGTTTACCGTTGTGTAAGACCCCACTCTTAACTCAGGCTCATTGGTATCCGTTGAAAAGTATCCATCCGTATGACGCACATCACCGCTCACTTTAAAGGCGTCTGTGATCGCATAGTCAAACCCAAGATTGAACATATATCCTGGCGCTTTACTAAACTCGTTGCCGACAAACTCCTCGCCACGGTAGTCATTAAATTCACTTATCTCAGTTTCAAGTAAACCCAGCCCACCATATAGGCTAAAACTATCGACCACTTTAAAGTTCCAATCTAATTCAATCCCATAGCTTTGCGCTTCATCGGCATTAATAATGACAGAACCAAAGGGACGTCCATCGAGGTAGTCAGTAACTGAACGTTGTGAATCTTTAAAGCGGGTGTAAAAGAGATTGCTATTTATGATCAAGCGTTGTTCAAGCAGATCGATACGAGTAAAAAGTTCATAGTTCCATGCCGACTCGGCATCGAATGTATAATATTCGCCGCCGCGGAAGTTAATGCCTGTACCACCAGGAATATTGCCTTCACTGATCATAGCGCCGATTAGGACGTTATCAGTCAGATCATAGGACAGGGCAACCTTAGGTAATAACGCCGTAAACGTCTCTTCATATTGATGGCGCACACCTGGGATGTAGCTGGCAATACCATCGTGGCTAATTTCATCAGACTGATAACGAAGTGCGCTGGTGAATGCCCACTTAGGCGAGAAGCGCCATATGACTTCACCGTAGGGGGCAAAACTGGTATGCCTCAGATCGGCGTCGGCATTACCAAATACGTTGTTCAGCTTGTTATTCGTTTTATCGTCCCAGTAGAAGACACCGGCAACCCCACTAAACTCTGAACTCTTGTCACCAAAGTTCAGCCTTATATCATTCGAAAAGTTTTCATTATCTCGTTTTGCGATCCCTTGATAAGGTGCTGCAAATCGATAATCAAACTGCCCTTCTGAGTACTGCAGTTGGTTATGCAACTTCATACCATTGTCGAACACATATTCAAGATCAAAAATCCCGACATGATTACTGACTTCTTGATTGTCCTGAAAAATTGAACGATTTTCTAAGTCATTATAGGGTTCTGATACCACCTCATTTCTGGGACGTTTAGCCTCAGTGGAGGAATAAGTGAGCATGGCGGAAAAGTTGCTGTATTTTTCGGGTTCCCATAGCAACTTCGCCCGTAGATTTTGGTTTTTAAACTCAAAATCCAAATCATGGGCTGTAAATTCTGGATTAACGTAATCAACAAAGGTATCTCTAGCGCTGTAATCTGCGCTAATTCTTGCGGCAAAGTCATTGCTTAGCGCACCGGACGCCATGACCGAAAAGCGCTTCTTATTCCGACTGCCATAAAGTGCTTGCGCTGCAAATTCTGGCGTATAAGTGGGGTTATGGGTATGAATGACTACGGCGCCAGCAATACTGTTGGCTCCTTGACTGGTCGTTTGCGGACCACGATAAACTTCAATAGACGACACATCCCACACGCCTGCGGCGCCTAAATCCAGTTCTGCGGGGCTCAGATATTTACCATCAACACTGATAGTTGCTCCGGGTACAGGCTTAGATAAATAGGCATTACCCGCTGCTACAGGCCCTTTGGTATCCGTGCCGCGGATAATGGGCGCATCGGTATTTCCGGCATAAATTAAATTTGGTGTACCGCCGAGAATTTCTGAAATCGTTGATTGGTCCGCATTTTTCCTCAACTGTTCTTCAGTGATGACCGTCACTGAACTCGCAGTTTCTTTCAACGTTCGCTCGATTTTCTGACCGTAAACTGTAATGACTTCAATGTTTCCCGCTGCATCTTGTTGCTTGGATTGCTTATCTGGAGCAGCTCCACTGTCAGCAATAGTTGAGCCGGAAATAGCGCTAAGCCCCAGCGCAAGAGAACCGATAACCCACTTTGATTGTGGGTAAAACTTACCAAATCGGGGCATGTTTAATAACTCCTTATACGAAAGATTTGTTGCCAATGAGAATGGTTATCAATTATATTATCGCCGTTCAAAACATTTATCAACACAATGTTGATAAATAAAAATGACCGCTTAATATGGTCGCCATCTCAAGATGGTTCAATTTTTATGAAACAAGGAATTTGGCTCGTGGATGTTCATTTGCCCATAAACTCTGGCACTCAGACTATTTTTTACTCCGCAATATCAAGACTTCATTACTTAATTTGGCTTGTGTTAATCACACTTTCCAGAACGAAGCCCAGCCTGTTCCACTTCGATTTTTTAGGTGAACATTAAAATGCAGCGACTTTTCAGTCCCACTTCAAAATTAGCCTTCGCCCTACGTCCAGCGATTCCCGCACTCACTATCGGAACATTACTAGCGGCTGGTACCGGCGTGATGGCACTAAGCGCACTCTGGTGCGTAATACAGCTTATTGCTGGGTATCATTCATTTTGGTTAGCGGGTGCGCTCATATTTTGGATATTGTCGGCACTGCTTTCTGGTAGCGCCTCTTGGATTAATCACAATGCTGAGGCGCAATTTTCTGGAAGATTAAAGCGTGATGTTGCAGCGCATCTTGTTAGGTTGCCACCAAGTACTTTGGCAAAATATAAGGGCGAAAAGTTAAAGCGATTAATGGTCGATGACATAGCGTCATTGCATCATATGATCGCGCATTTACCCTCAGAATTAGCGACCTTTCTCATTGTCCCTGCCATTACTATCGGTTTGCTGATCTTAAGCGCGGGCCCAGTGTCATTACTTGCCCTTATCCCAGGCCTCGTCGCCGCGCTTTTCTATTTGGTGGTAGTCCCAAGACTTGCTGCTAAACAGGGTGAAGCACGAGTTAATGTGATGGGAAATATCACTGCTGCAGTGGATGATTACTCGCGTGGTGCACCAGTATTTAGAATTTATGGCGATCAAACTGGCGCAATAGCCGACTACCAAAAGGCAACTAAGCATTTTATTGAGGAGATCATTGAGCGGGTAAGCAAGGTATCCACTTCAGTCGCAGTGGCCACATCACTACTACAGGCTGTTTGCACTTTTGCGATTGTCTATGCCATCGGGTATGAATGGCCCCCAGAAAAGCTTGCTGCAGCCTTGTTCTTCAGTCTGGCCATTGTCACGCCAGCCCTAAAGCTTGGGCATGGGCTTGATTATCTTGCCACGGGCCGCGCTGCTGCTCAGCGACTAACGGATTTTCTTGAGCAGTCGAGAGTCCCTGTTGGTAGCGGTAATATTGAGCTTAATACACCTATGCAGCTCACTCTCACCGATGTCGTGCCTTCACTGTCTACAAACAGTAAAACAGTGCCCATTAACTATCAATTTAGATCTGGCAAAGTCACGGCAGTGACAGGGCTCAGTGGTGTTGGCAAATCCACATTACTGCGCTTATTAGCTGGCATGGAGCCGCTAAATGCCGGAGATATTCGACTCGCTGGTATTGCACTCAATGAGATGGGTGAAGCCTCAATTAATCGCGCGATCATGCTATTACCGCAAAGTGCGGGACTACTGGCAACCTCCATCGCCGACAATCTCGCGCTCACCGCACCTGATGCCACGGATGAAGATTACTTAGTGGCATTACACTGCGCGCAATTGGATAAATTCTTAACTACTCATGCAAGCACCTTGTCTGGTGGTGAAATACAACGGGTTAATCTTGCCCGTGTGTTTCTTTCACCCGCTCGCGTGATATTGCTTGATGAACCTACATCGGCCCTAGACAGCGAAACGGCATTTAACGTGCTCACAGCACTAAGCCATCACGCAAAAACAAACCACAAAACGATTGTGATGGTCACCCATGACTTAACGCTTTCTGAGCTGGCGGATGACAAGCTCACACTCAAGCATCATCACATAGAAGGAGAAGGCCAATGATAAATCGTCCCCAAGATTACGCTGCCATAAAACACTTAATACCTGTTGCCTTCGGTTGGGCTGTGGCGGCCATATTGGAAGCGGCATGCTACATTCAACTGGCTTTAGCCATTATTGAGCAGCAATCACCACAAAAAGTGCTATCCATTGCCGCGATAACCATACTCACCACTATACTGGCTTCGCGTTCAGGTTTTTGGGCTGGCGCACGGCTAGCCAATGCGCTCTACAGTGCCTTAGGCACAACCATGCAACAAGCTAAGCTCTCTTGGTTTACAGCCAGTGTCAGGACACTACTCATAGAAACCGTCTCTCGGAGTATTCCTGGCTTTATGAGTATTCCGGCACATCAATTTCAGGTCTTTATTCATGCACCGCTTATTCCGCTCTGCATTACTTTTGGCATCGGATTGATCGGTGGCATACCACTGGTAATGATGTTGGCGAGCTTGTTGCTCTTATCATTTGTGATTCAGAGTATGGCGCAACGGGCCCTTGCCCGCGCAGATATGGACCGAAATAACGCTGAACTGGCAACGAATCAATCCACTCTTGAACTTATAGATCACGTAGAATTACTCCGTACAGCAGCGGGATACAGTCGTGCGACCGAGCGTTTAGAGCAAAACTGGCAGGCGCAAGAAATCGCACTGGGTCGAACTAATCGCGCCGCCGCTATAGCAACATTACTGTCGGCTATCGCCAGCTTTTTACCTATTGCCGGCATGGCTCTCTATCTCGTGTTATCAGGCGTAAACAATACGACAATGCTGCTCGCTGTCTTGATGTTGACCATGCGCGCATCAGCGCCACTTGAGACTCTCGCCGTGGCGGCAATAGGCATTCATGATCAGTTAGCGGCTATTAAACACTATCGACAAGCGACTAATGCGCCAACGCTCAAAGAGCCAAGCCAAGCGCAACAAAAGACACCGCACAATCATACAATCGAACTGAATAACGTAACATTTCCCCCTGCGGTGCAAAATATCAATGCCATTATCGAACCAGGTGAACGCGTACTGATTTGTGGCCCTAGCGGTTCTGGAAAAACAACCCTACTTAAGCTATTAATGCGCTTTGATGATCCCACCCTAGGCCTGATCAATTTGGGCAAGGTACCACTCACGTCAATCCCTGCTGCTGAACTTGCCCGCTTTTTCGCCTATGTGCCGCAGGATCCACTCATCTTTACAGGCACCATTGCCAGTAATATTCGCATTGGTAACCCTGATGCCGACGATCAAGCCGTAGATAAAGCGGCACGCCAAGTGGCACTGGATGAAGTATTAGACAGATCAGAACTGGGCATATACCAAGAAGTCGGCTTACAAGGTGCGGGGTTATCGGGAGGGGAACGCCAAAGGCTTGCCTTAGCACGCGCGCTTATCAAAAATGCGCCGATTCTGATAATGGATGAGGCCACCTCGGCATTGGATGAGGAGACAGAAAAGCGCGTTGCCAAAGCTATTTGCGAACAAAGCTGCACACTGGTTGTCGTTTCGCACCGAAACCAATCAGTTTGGCAGCCAACTCACATCATAGAATTTGATCAACCGCTTGCCTTGAAGTAAGAATTGCCTTGTGCATTAGAAATTCTGAATTAAAGATGTCCAACCTATTATTTTTCTTTACCCAAGCTTCTAATGAAGAATGTATTACAGCCGAGATGACGAAAGTCATTTCGGTACTGCACTAACTGAAAGTGCAAAATATCATGAGCATCGTTCCGGTGAACGAGGCGCAACTGAAAATGCCAACGGTTTACTGAGACAGTATGTTAAAAAGGGGGGTGATTTAAGGCCAGTGAGTGATGAGTTAATCAAATTTGCTCAGAGCAGAATTAACTACCGACCTAAGAAATGTTTGAAGTTTAAACTACCAGCGGTAGTGCTTAACCAATTAGCGCTTAATTGGCGAGTGTCACTTCGGAGTTGAATTCAGGGTTTAGGTTTGAATTGAGTGAATCAGGTCGACTTCAGAAATTCCATTCAATGGTAAAATTATTATACCTCACAAATTTGTATGTTCTATAACATCATGCGTCCTATTATAGCCAGCAATCAAATCCACGAACTCACTGGCTCCTGTACTGACTTTTCCGTATACCAATCCTTTTGAATGCATTAATTACCTAATAACGGAATAAAAACCAGCATTGTTAAAATCACTAGAGTTCTATTTTACAAAAATCATTATTAAAAAAATAACATTGGCAACACCTGCATTAAATCTAATTATGTGCAGCAGTACACACATTTATTTTAAAGAAGTATGAAATAATCACTCAACAATAACTTCTCCAAAAAATACTAACTCAAAAAATGATACCTTTATTTATCAACTATTAATTAATCGTTAGCTACTATTAATTAATACTTAACTACCATTAAGGGCTAAATTTAATTATTATGAGATACATAACACACTTATCACTCAAGCAGAAAATCTTATTTTCTGTTGCCATAGCACTGTCTCTTGTTATTAGCATATTGAGTTGGACATGTTACTCATCGCAACGAGAACTTTTATTACAATCAAGTTTTGAGCAAGTAAAAAAGACCAGCCAACAACAAGCAGAACGCATAGGTGACTGGTTAAGCATTAGACAACACATTGTCAGTTCACTTGAAGTCGATACTCAAGAAAACTTACGTCAAAAACTGTTACAAGTATATGCAACCCACCAATTTGAATCTGTATATTATGGTAGTAATAACGGAGAGATGATCGATACCGATTTAACTATAGATTATAGTAGTTATGATCCACGAACCCGTGATTGGTACAACTTAGGAAAACAAAAAAATGAAAGTGCAATTACTAAGCCTTACGTTGACATCGGCCATGGTTCATTAGTTGTTACCGTTGTAAACCCGGTAAATCAAGGGGTATTTGCAGCTGACGTATTAATCAAAAAACTAGTTGATGATATAAACAACATGTCCATACCTGCCAATGGTTTTGCTATATTAATTCATAAAGATGGTACGGTTATAGCTTATAAAGATTCAGAAAAAGTGATGAAACCTGTCAGTACAATTGACAACAACTTAAATAGAGACCTATTTTCAAAAAATCTTCAAAAAGATCAATTTATTGCTATGTACTTTGATAATGATAAAGCTGAAAAACTTGTTTGGCCCCAAGATATACCAAAGTCTGATTGGGAACTCATAATTGTGCTCGATAAAGCTGCTCTCGAAGCACCTTTAAGGTCTCTTTTATTAACGAACCTAGGCATATCAACAGTCGTATTATTACTTAGTATTATAGGTATATCATGGTTAGTAAATATATTGCTGGTTCCACTAAATAATGTATCTCAAGCCCTTGAACACATAGCAAATGGCAATGGAGATCTCACTCAACGGATTGAAGTACAAAACAAAGATGAAGTAGGAATGCTAGCCAACAGTTTTAACCGCTTTGTTGGTAGTCAACATCAGCTCATCAGCCACGTTCGTCAGCTTGCTACTGAATTAGATGCAGAAGCGGAACGCAGCCTAGCCAGCACCCAGATGTCAGTAAATGAATTACAGCGGCAACAACAGGAAATTGCAATGGTAGCAACAGCAGTAACCGAAATGGCAAGTGCTACTAATGAAATTGCAGTTAATGCCGAAAATACTGCTACTGCTGCACAACAATCGGCGGCCAGTAGCTTTCAAGGTAAAGAATTAGTCGACAAAACAAGAAGCTCAATCAACATCCTTGCCAAAGAAGTTACCCAAGCGACTGAAGTTATCGAAGAATTAAGCCACCACGCTCAGGCTATTTCAAGTATTTTAAGCACCATACAAAGTATTGCAGAGCAAACTAACTTGTTAGCCTTAAACGCTGCAATTGAAGCTGCCAGAGCTGGTGAACAAGGTCGAGGTTTTGCAGTTGTAGCAGATGAAGTCCGCGTATTATCCCATCGTACCCAAAACTCAACCCAAGAAGTACATACCACTATTGAAACGCTACAACGCACAACCGCTAAAGCCGTGGCTCTTATGGAGAGTAGCCAAGCATTAGCAGGGCACAGTGTAAAAGATGTTAATGCTGCAGCTATGGCAATCGAAGAAATTACCATGGCGGTAAATTTAATTTCTGATATGGCAGGTCAAATAGCAACCGCTGCCGAAGAGCAAACCCAAGTAACAGATGAAATCACTCAGAATACTGTTGCAATTAAAGATGTGACCGATGAAATAACGACGGCAGCCACAGCAGAACTTGCGCAAGCTAGAGAGTTAAAATCAAGAGCAAATGATTTAACTGCTCAAGTAGCAACATTTATTCTTTAATCAACAGAAAGTACGCCAACACAATTGTCGCCAGATCTAATGGCGACAATTGTAAAAATCTCCCTAGATCATCCTTTCTAGCAGTCTATTCCCACTTTAATTAACCAGAAGATGTAGGACTTTTTGCTGTCAAATCCCATTAAGGCCCATTGCTCTTTGCACAGGTAATGGGCGACGTAAACTGGCACCTTGAGTTCGTGCTTTAAATTGCCACCGCCCAGTGCTTCACCTAAACGGTCGCAGGCGCTGTGGTTCGAAAACCCCTTGCCCAATTCTTGGTACACCCAATAACGGCCCAGCAGGAAATTAACACAAGATGGATTGCGCAGTGCTTGGAAGCGAGCGAAGGCAAAAATGGAAATGAATTATCCGCAGATTGAACGCACTTGCACGTTCCATGATATTAAAGCTAAAGGTGTATCAGACTTTGAGGGAACACTGTCAGAGAAGCAACAATACTCGGGCCATAAAACCTTGGCACAAGTGAACACCTACGACAGGAAAGTGGAAATAGTACCGACAATTGGTAGCGTTAAAAAATGACTACTTATTCAATCCGAGTAAAATCATTTTCTACGTTTTATTCTACGCAAAATAAAACGGCTCGCATATTTCTATGCAAGCCGTTGTTTTATTTGGCAGGGGTGGCAGGACTCGAACCCGCAACCATCGGTTTTGGAGACCGCTGTTCTACCAATTGGAACTACACCCCTGTTGACGTGGGGCATTATGCTAAAAGCACTCTCAAAGGTAAAGTACTTTTTATGACAAAACTCATTAACTGAAGGTTTTTCAAACAAGTCAGACGATTACTGTTGAATTAATTACCACTGAGATTAAAAAGTCACCGCATATCGGGCACAATGTTTTAACGGATACATTATCTAGAGAATTAGCCGCCCTAATGTCCTAGCTAGAATCACTGCAGTAAATTCGACAGATATGGTTGTTTCGACAAGTTTTGGGCCGCTTAAGGGTAAAAGCCACGCATTTATCGAAAAAAGATCTGAGTTCGATTTATAAAATCGGCGTTTTATAGTATAAGCATCGTCAATTTCATACACTGCTCGACGGAACCAAGATGTCTGACAAATTTTTCTTCAAAGGTCGTAAAACGCCTAAGCCAAAGCATGAGAGCTTTGGCTACAACACTAAGCGTGCCGCTAAACCGGGTACAGAAGCCTTACCTCTGCAATTAATCGTTGCAGATGAAGCGCGTAAACTCGAAGTTGCTGCGATTGTTGCCGAACACCAACTGTTTGCTAATATCGAAGTCAATGCCGATGTGGCTGAAGATATCCTTGAGTTAGAAGGTTTATTGAATAAGCCTAAGACCACAACGTTCGAGAAAAAACCGAATCGTAACGAGCCTTGCGCTTGTGGTAGCGGTCAAAAATTCAAGAAGTGCTGCGGCAAGTAAGCGCTTTAATCAGCGAAAAATAGATAGGGACTTTTGCCGTGACGTTTTTGTACGTCGGGAATAGCCCCTTTTCTCTCCCCAATTCTAGTTTCTGCCCAAAGCTAATCTTCCAGCTTCGAGATAAAAATCCGCTGCAAATCGTTATTCCACAGCTGAATAATTTTGCGGGTCTTTTCTTTATTCCAAAAACATTTGCCAAATAAAATCAATCCCGCCCCTTCTAGATCGCGTTTATCTTCTATTTCAAATTGCGCCAATAATGGCTGTTTTATCCCATCGATAGGAATGCCGATATCTTTACTGTCAGCGGGATTAAGCCAGCTCATGGTCGGGTCTGTATGGGATATTGTGCCCCAATACATGTGGGGTTTGTTATCAAGCGGGTCGGCATCGGCAAAGTTGACGAACAGGTTCTTCGCCCGCCAACGGTATTTACGCTCAGTGTCTGTGTATACCCAGAGATCAGATTTTGCCAAATCTGTACCGCGCAATAAACTGTGCAGTAACTTTTCGAGCCCTTGGCTTGGCACCCGTTTCTCGGTTGTGCGCGCTGCAGTGTTAACTTGATAGTCTGTTTTCGACTCTTGCACTTGACCGTCCGCTGACGATGCAACAGGTACTGGTGACGACTCAGATATAGCAGATGACTCAGATATAGAAGACGACTTAGACGTTGGCGCAGTCTTACTTGCAGATGGCGCGGTTGACGCTTTGTTTGCGGGAGAATGGCGGCGAGGCTTACGACTGAAATCGATCATTAAGGCATCGGCGTCCACCAGCTGCTGATGCACTTCGATGGCATCTTGCTCCTCGCGAAATTTTTGCGCCGAGGGTTTAAATTCAATGCAATCGGCTTGGTGATAACGCGAGCCGAAACAGGCGGCTTTGCCATCCTTTGAAGCTTTACGAAAATACGCTTTACCGCCGCACGCAGGGCAAATTAACCATTGCCGCAAACGCTCGATATCGTCATCGGATAATTGTTGAAACTTAAAAACACTGTAAGTGGTTCTCGCTGTTAAATGATCCTCTGTTTCGAGTTCACAAATGGCATCTAACATAGCGTTCTCCTTTATTTTTACCTGTTGGCACTGATGATCACAAAATCACTATGCCCAGGCATTTACCCCAAGGGTGATCATCGCTAACAGGATCAACATGCCCAGCACGCGGTAAATCAAACCTAAAGTACTGGTGCCCTGCGAGCTCATATCCGAGTGTAATGGCCTGATGTCTTCCTTTGCGGCATCTTGGGTTTTGCGCGTCATTCAACATCCTTAAAATATTTCGCCAATGGCGCCGCTAGACTCAAGGGGATTAACGGCGCAGCTTTTGTGGCACTCGATGCATGATAAAAAGGCGTCAGCTGAGTGATTAACGCATTGAAACACATGAGTGCCACCAAGGCATCGGCGGCGGCATAATTGATTTGCGCGCCAGATAATGGCACATGCTGCCAATTCGATAGGGTGATTTTTTTCGGTTTATCGATACGAGTGCCGAGCAGAGTCGCCACTAACTGGCGCGTCCCCATTTCTTTCTCCGCCCCAAGTTGCGCCAGTGCCCAGTTTAAATCTAACTTTGAAGTGACATTTATGCCCCATTGACGCTTGAGGGCCTGCGCATCACTGCGTAAACCGACGCCGACTTTGAGTATATTTTCATCTTCTAATACGGTTTTTAACTGGGTGAATTGCTCACCTAAAATGGCATGTTGAAATAGATAACAAGCGTCTGCTGTCGCGATTTGGATAAGACTCAGGGGATGTTGTACACCGCGCTCAAAACTCGCACGGGTTTCAGTATCAAAACCTAAGACTGGCTCAGCCAGTAATCGCGCGACAACCGCATCAAACTCCGATGGTTGAACAACCTCAATGTGGATCTGTTGAAATTCAAAGGCAGCTAGTGCCGCCATGTCAGCATCATCGATACGAGTCGCTAAGGCAATCCGCTGCTGCAACCACAAATACGCCAACTGACGCTGCGCTTGCCGCTGAGTCTGAGTCTGAGTCTGAGTCTGAGTCTTCGCATTGGTGGGCGTGTCAGTCTCGGCCGCCACCTCACCTTCTAACGGCTCTCCCTCTAACACCTCGGTCGATGCATTGAGCTTATCGAGATAAGCAGTGCCCGCAGCATCCATTGCCGCAATCAAGCCGTTGGCATCTTTACCCAATTCTTTGCGTAACCAAGCCAACTTACTCGGGGAGATACAGTATTTCATTAACTTCATCGTCGCCCTTCCTTGTTGAGTTAATCCTCGATTTTCGATGCGCGCTCCTCACTCGCCACGCAGTTTTTGTATCCCTGTCATCACGGCGAGTGCGACTGCGCCAGCAACAACGCCAAATAGGCCGTTGAGCACACTTGGCGTCAGCACGGCCAGCACAGGTCCGACAAAACTCATCGCCGCGACGGCTTGCTCAGCATGCTGGATTTGCTCGCCAATCATGTGTAAGCCATGGGTTAAAATCCCGCCGCCCACCATAAACATGGCCGCTGTGCCGATAATGGTTAAACTTTTCATCAGCACAGGTGCGGCGCTCAATAAACCAAAACCCAGTTTGCGGTTCATTTGCGTTAATGCCGACTCGCCTTCACGCTGACTCAAGTACAAACCCGCATCGTCCATTTTCACAATCGCGGCCACTAAACCATACACACCTATGGTCATGATGATCCCGATAACGGATAAGGTGAAAAACTGCGTCGATAGGGATTTGTCCGCCACTATGCCTAAGGTAATCGCGATAATCTCCGCCGATAACACAAAGTCGGTGCGAATCGCGCCTTTGACCTTTTCAGCCTCGTAAGCGGCTAAATCTTTGATGTCTGGGAGTTCGCTTTCCTCCTGCGTTTCGCTGTGTGGCTGGCCTTTTCTGTGGCTATAGCTGTGGTGCAGCTTTTCGAACCCTTCGTAACATAAAAACAGTCCACCAAACATCAATAACGGCGTTACCGCCCAAGGAATAAAGGCGCTGATCAGCAGGGCTGCGGGCACTAAAATGCATTTATTACGAAACGATCCCTTAGCTACCGCCCAAACGACAGGTAATTCACGCTCGGCACTCACGCCAGTGACTTGCTGGGCATTGAGGGCTAAATCGTCCCCAAGTACACCCGCGGTTTTCTTTGCCGCCACTTTACTCATTACCGCTACGTCATCCAAAATCGATGCGATATCGTCAAGTAAGGTTAATAAACTTGCGCCAGCCATGCTAAATCCCTCTACAAATCATCTATAAACCATTCTACTTTTGCCATAGTAGCTTAGTTAGATTAGTGGCGTATAGCGAAATGCTTTCCAACATAACTGCTTCTGTTGCTTAGGTTATTGGGATCATTGACTCATGTCGACAAGCCTGCAATCTAGATCACACCTAAGGCTGAATTGCGCCACATTATTTATCGGAAAAGAGTATACTAAGCGCAGAATTTTTTACTCATTTGCCGTTACAGGATGTCAACATGACTCAAGATGAAATGAAAAAAGCTGCCGGTTGGGCCGCACTCAAGTACGTTGAAAGAGACAGTATTGTTGGTGTTGGTACTGGTTCGACTGTGAATCACTTTATTGATGCACTGGCGACCATGAAAGCTGATATCGAAGGCGCAGTCTCTAGTTCTGAGGCATCAACTCAGAAAATGAAAGCGCTGGGTATTCCCGTTTATGACTTAAACAGCGTCGATCGTTTGTCTGTCTATGTGGACGGTGCCGATGAAATCAACGACCGTATGGATATGATCAAAGGCGGCGGCGCGGCGTTAACTCGTGAGAAAATTGTCGCGGCTGTGGCTGAAAAGTTTATCTGTATCGTGGATAACACTAAGCAAGTCGACATCCTAGGTGAATTCCCACTGCCAGTTGAAGTCATCCCTATGGCGCGCTCTTATGTGGCACGTCAGTTAGTTAAGCTAGGCGGCGATCCTGTGTACCGTGAAGGCGTTGTGACCGATAACGGCAACGTGATCCTCGATGTGTACAATCTTAAGCTCCTTAATCCAAAAGAATTGGAAAGTCAGATCAATGAGATCGTCGGTGTCGTCACTAACGGTCTGTTCGCTAAACGCGGCGCAGATGTGTTGTTAGTCGGCACCCCTGATGGCGTAAAAACCTTTACCGCCGAATAAGTTAAGCGTTAATACTTACATCCCAGTCACACGGCTGCAGATGTAAAAACACGGTTAAAATACGCGACAAAAATGCCAGCCACTTTATTCAAGGGCTGGCATTTTTTATGGTTCAATTTTAGGGTTAAATGTTATCTGACTAAGCCATCTATTCTCTGACTAAGCCGCCTATTCCCTAACTAAACCCACATCGCAGGCAGCTTATATCAAGCGCTTGGCTTAAGCTCTTGCGACTATCTACCAAGCTCTTGCGACTAAGCCTTTTAAGTAGAATCCTTCTGGGAAGGCGCTACCGATTGGGTGATCGCTCGCTTGGCTTAAGCGTTCGATAAACTGGATTTCGCGTTTCGCGTCCAGCGCCGCATCGGCCACGATTTTTTGGAATAGATCCGCAGGCATTAATCCCGAGCAAGAGAAAGTCAATAACACCCCGCCCGGATTCAACAACTGCAATGCAATCATGTTGATGTCTTTATAACCACGGCATGCCCCGTTCAACTGCGCCTTGTTATCGGCAAACTTAGGCGGGTCGAGTACGATCACATCGAAGGTTTTGCCTTCATCACGGTATAGACGCAGCAACTTGAACACATCGGCTTCGTTGTAATGCACATTGTCATCACTCAAACCGTTCACTTGCATGTTCTGGCGCGCCGTCGCTAATGCTAAAGAAGACACATCGACGTTTTCTATGCTGGCCGCGCCTGCTTTCGCGGCGTACAAACCAAAGGTGCCTGTGTAGCAGAAACAGTTCAATACCGATTTATCTTTCACGAAACGGGCGGCAATAGCGCGGTTATCACGTTGATCGAGATAAAAACCTGTTTTATGGCCTTTAATCACATCGACAGCGATCTTGATGCCGTTTTCTTCGATAATCACCGGCATTTCAGGCAGCGTGCCGTGCAGTAAACCGGTAACTGGCAGCAGGCCTTCTTTCTTGCGGGAATCCACATCGGAACGTTCATAGATAGCACAATCAGGATATTGCTCAGCCAATAACTCAACTAAGGTATCGCGCCATAAATCAGCCCCCGTGCTCAGTAACTGACACACCAACACATTGGCATATCTGTCGATGGTGATCCCAGGTAAACCATCGGACTCAGCAGCCACTAATCGATAACCCGTTAAGCCTTGCTCGCGGATTAAATCGTTACGACCAATTTGCGCCCGCTGTAAACGTCTGGCAAAAAACTCGCGATCAATTTCTTCTTCGCGATCGAAAGTCCAAATCCGCACTTGGATTTGCGACTCAGGCGACCAAGCACCACGACCTAACCAATGACCATCATGAGCGACCACATCGACCGTCTCACCCGCTTCAGGTTTTCCCTTAATGTTATGAATAGCATTGGAAAATACCCAAGGATGGCGACGCTCGAGTGACTTCTCGCGGCCGGGTTTAAGTTTGATTCTGATAGCCATAGTTGCCTTTAAAAATAGTGCCGCCACTAAAAAAGGGCTGCAGTCTAAAAAATGGGAAACGGATGATATACCCAATGTCACCTAAGTGCGAGTACCGAACACGCCGAAGCGCTTATTTACCATCATCCACGGGTTGCCGATCATACCTTATTTACGTCGTAAAACCTGTGTAAGAAACGCCATTTTTTTCCATAAATAGGGCGATTTCCCGACTCTCTCGATCGCGCAGGTCTCGATTTTCACAACATCATTTTAACTTAAATTGAAAGATATTGGTCTAAGTGCGGGTCTCATTAACGCAACAGGAAAAAGCACTGCGCATTCGAAAGGCTCGTTTAGCCAGCGCACAAGATATTCAAACGAATCGCTCGATAACAACTAGGCTTACTCCTGTGTTTATTAGTCATTGCTTTATAAGTCGTCGATATACAGCAGTCGTTATCAAAGCAACCAAATCAAGATTACTCATTAGCAGTCACACTCAAAAGGATTAGAACCATGAATAAGAAAACACAAACTGCACTGACGGGCGCCGCATTAGCGATGGCAATGGCAAGCATGGCGGGTTATGCCAATGCCGCCGAACCTATGGCTGGCGCCGACAGTACCGATCTCGTACATTGTTATGGCGTGAATGCCTGTAAAGGCCATAACGATTGCAAAACCGCCGATAACGCCTGTGCCGGACATGCCAGCTGCAAAGGCAGTGGTTTTGTAGCTATGCCATCAAAAAGCTGTGGTGATGTCGGCGGTAAAGTCGCAGATGACTGGGTGGGTAAAATTGCTAACGCCGAACTCGTTCACTGCTATGGCGTTAACACCTGCAAAGGCCATAACGATTGTAAAACTGCCGACAATGCCTGTGCGGGCCACGCCAGCTGTAAAGGCAGTGGTTTTGTCGCAGCACCGGCAAAATCCTGCGGTGATATCGGCGGCAAAGCAGGCGCTTAAACGCCAATATGCTGATTAAAAATCGTGACCAGTTTGTGCTGGTCACGTTTATCGCCCTGTTTACCACACATTCAGCAGAAGACTTAAGGATAAGGAGTCAATGTGGCGCAAGATGTCATCACGCAAGCACCGTTAGGTTTTGGCTTAGGTCTTAGGACACAACATTTTGATGCCGTGCTCAATACTGAGCCCGATATCGATTGGTTTGAAGTGCTCTCGGAAAACTACATGGTTGCTGGCGGCAAACCCCGCTATTACCTCAAGGAAATTGGCGAGCGTTATCCCCTGGTGATGCACGGTGTTTCTCTGTCGATTGGCAGTACCGACCCGCTCAATATGGATTACCTTAAAGCCTTAAAGCAGCTCGTCAACGATGTGCAGCCCCAATGGATTTCCGATCATATCTGCTGGACCTCAATTCACGGGGTGAACAGCCATGATCTCCTGCCACTGCCCTATACCGAAGAAACCGTTAAGCATGTGGCGCAGCGGATTAAAACCGTCCAAGACTTTTTAGGTCGCCGCATTTTGATGGAAAACGTTTCTAGCTATTTGTCCTATCAAGATTCCAGCATGGACGAATGGGAATTCGTTAATGCCGTTGCTGAGGCAGCAGACTGTTTAATCTTGTTAGACATCAATAATATTTACGTTAGTGCCCGCAATCACAATTTCAACCCGTTGGACTACTTGAATAAAATCAATCCCAAACGGGTGCAGCAATTTCACCTCGCCGGACACAGCGACTATGGCGACTATGTGATAGACACGCACGACCATGATGTACCGAGCAGCGTGTGGGACCTCTACTGTGCAGCACTGAAACGTTTTGGCGGCATCAGCACTATGATAGAGCGCGACGCCAATATCCCCGAGTTTTCCGCCCTCGAAGCCGAACTCACAATTGCAAGAAATATCGCCCGCGATACCTTAGGTGAGGTACATCCACTCAACGCCGCCAAAAGTAGGAAGAACATGCATGAAGGAAAGGTTATCGCATGAGCCAACTTCAGCAGCTACAACACGCATTTATGAATTATCTGCTGGCGAGTGCTGCGGTTGATACACCGCCCACACTTGAGCAAACCACGCAAACCTTCAAAGATAAGATTGCTGAGCAAGGCGGCATTAATGCCGATATTCGGATGCAGATTTATGCCAATGCCTATCGCATTCGTTTAACCGAAACCCTCGAAACCGACCACGAAATGCTGGGCATCTATCTGGGTGATGAACTCTTTGAACGTATGGCCAAAGGTTATATTGCCAGTCAGCCATCGGCGTTTACTTCACTGCGCAGTTTTGCCGATGCCCTGCCCGACTACTTAACCCAAGATGCGTTTTTCAGTCAGTATCCGATCATTGCCGATATTGCTCGCTTCGAGCGGAGTTTATTGAATGCCTTCGATGCTTTTGATACCGAGCGTGCCACTTTTGCCCGCCTGCAAGCACTGCCAGCCGAGCAATGGCCGGGTTGCCAACTGCGTTTTCACCCCAGCGTTCAGCTATTCCAATGCAACAGTAATGCGGTTGAGACTTGGCAAGCATTAAAACAGCAAGAATCACCGCCCAGTCCCGATTATCAAGGCAAACGAGCTTGGTTACTTTGGCGCGGCGAAAGCCGATTAACTGAGTTTATTTCCCTGTCAGAATATCAACTCGCCCTGCTGCTGGGATTTATTGGCGGTGCCACCTTTGCTGAACAATGCGAAATGATGTTGGCATTTTTTAGTGACGCGCAGGCGCCGATGCAAGTGCTGCAGGCACTGCAAGCTTGGTTTCAAATGGGGCTTATCCGCGACATCGCCTGATGCACAAATCGGTTTGAGGGATTGAGTGTTAGCCAGATTTAAAGTGAATTAACTTGAGTCAGTTTAAGTTGTTTTATTTGGCTTGATTTAGCGAGCTCAACTGAATGAGTAATTAACTCCGCAGCGCCAACTCAACAATCACTGGCGCATGATCTGTACTGTAGGCATCGCGCTCATATTCGGGTCTGACTAAGTGCCTGTCGCAGGTTTGATAATCCACCACTTGAGCCAAACTGCGGCCATGGCTCGCATCGAACTCGCTCGAAAGCAAAATATAATCCAGAACAGAACCTTTGGGGCCATAGTAATGGGTCGCCGCTCTGTGTTCCCTATGGTAAGCGGTATTACCCGTCAAACTGTCCCTCAAGTTCGCTTCAATAAATAACTCATAGGCATCCTTAAGCTGATATTGAGCAAACACCGCCGCTAACGCCGCATCCGATAAATGCCCAAGGCCAGCGGCTTTAATATCATTACTGTGAAGGCTCTCGCCCTGTATCGTTAGCGCATCTAAAGCGCCCATCGTCAGGCTGTCATTAAAGTCTCCCATCACTATGACGGGATGTTTAGATGCTTGCCTGCGTACTAATATGCCATTGAATAATAACGCAGCTTCCGCGCCGCGCTGCATGGTTGATGCCCAGCGACCCAAAGCTTGCTCGGTGAGTAATTGGGTTTCTGAATGCAGTTTCATGCTCGCTGCGGGTGCCAAGTTATCTAAAGCAAGTGGCTGATGTTCAAATCGCTTAGGTTCAATTAGCTTAGGCTCGAGCGCTAATCCAGCGCGTTTTGATTTAAAGTGCACCACATAAAAATCACACTTACCAATGTGCGGCACCTCAATGGTTGCGCGCAGCACCTTACGGCTAAAGGTAAATTCACTCGATAATCCCATCGCCGCCACTAAGCGCGCATCAGGTTCGACACTGCTGATTTTCACTATGGGATAACGGGAGGCAAGCGCGACCACAGGGCTGCGATAAATGTAATCACTGATAAGAGTTGGCGCATCAATGACAGCAAAATGCACTAGCCCTTGCTCGCTGGCGATTCGTTTGAGCGGTTCAGGACTAAACACTTCTTGAAATCCGACAATATCGGGCTGACGATGGGCGAGAAACTCACTCAGCCATTGGCACTTTTTCTGCCACTGGCCATGGCTATAGATATTTTCAAAGTCGTAGTAAGCCAAAGGCGGCTCTATAAAGTTAAACAGATTGATACTGGCTATCTTGATATTGGCGACTCTCATCTGGGCGATATCATTATGCTCAACAGCCACAGCTATGGAGTCCAACTCATCAACATCGATATTGTGTGCCACAGCTTAATACCTCCAAATCTGAATACGGCGACCAGTCTTGACCTGTCTGAACCTGTCTGAATGATCACTTTGACTCACAGGTACAGACACAACAAGGGTATACCCGATGCGCATCAATGCCAAATAATCCATTTGAGATAAGGTGTTAGCCAAACTTAATCGACGCATCAATATCCGATCCCGAGACATCAATACCCAATGCCCAATATCCGATAATAAAGATTAGACACCTCATAGAGACATCATTACAGCCAACGCCCATAAAACAAACAAATCAACAACAAGCCGCTGTACATAAATTCATCAAGCAGCCCAATAACCATACACAGACCTAAGCAGCATCATAATGTTAACATTTAATTAAAATCTAAATTTAAACAAAAACATAGGTAACGACTTGTGCGGTTGACTTTAACTTTTGGCCCATTAGAATGATGGCGACTTTTAATCATTGCGGAGACCCACTGTGGGCACACACATAAGCGACAGTAGATGCCCTGTCCAAAAGACAGGATTTAACGCCTAGCACTAGCCCGCAATATTTTGCTGCTACCTGCTAAGCAGGGTAGTAGTGTGAACCATTCTTCACTCCGCCTCCCCCAAAATATCAATCACAAACCATAAAGCCTGAGCCTATGGCTGCGCTTTTCGCAATTCCAGCATATTCGCTGGGGTTCAGTTATGTGTATTTTTTGCATCTCAAAGCAAGTTTTTGCCTCAGTACCCTCCGTTTACCCGATGGATTAACACCTAAGGGTTTACACCTGAGGAGCCTTAACATGGCTTACATAAACAACGCAGCAATTTTGCGGTCTTTATCCTGTGCAAGTTTCAGCTTGTACTACAGCATGAGTGCGGCAGCATCCCATCTCGAAGTGGATGATCCCGCCCTCGCAGAACACTGCGAATTAGAACTCGGCTGGCAACAACCTAGGTCGGATCATGCTCGCCCACAATTTAACACAACCACGACTTGTAGCCGCAATCAATGGGAATGGCATTTAGGATTAGCGTCCAATGCCAATGACGCTATTCGTGAGGAGCAAGCTGAAGTCGGTATCAAGCTACCGCTCAACTTAAGCTCTTACTCAGATTCAGATCGGCAACAGGATGATTGGCACAGCGCAGTGGTGATCAACTTGCAGAAAAACCTCGATAACGGCAACGGATTTGCCACCGAAGCCTTTGGCATTATTGGCAAAACCTTAGGCGATTCCGATGTCAGCCTGTATGCCAACTTAGGTTTCACCCATGAGTTTAATGAATCGACCCAATTACTTGCGGGCATCGCGGCGGCCTATGAACTCAGTAGTCACCATCGCGTGATAGCCGAGCTTTATCAAAAAGAGTTGAGTGAGGCGGCCTATCAGTTCGCCTATCAACACACGCCGCAACGGCAGCTACAGCTGGAATTGAGCTTAGGCAATGCCCTTCGTGGCAACGCGCTGCAACTTGGCGCAGACATCACCTTTTACTTTGGTCACTAGATCGTTGAGAGAATGAACTATGAACATGAATAACAGCACAAACAACACTAAAAAAATCATCCATAACCTGCAAATGATTATCGAGCAACGCAGTGCCAGCGCCATGGCTGAATTAGCCGAAAAGCGCCACCCTGCCGATATTGCAGCGGTATTTAACGTCTTTAATCAAGAGCAACAAGTCCTATTGTTGCAACTGGCCTCACCTAAGGTTTGCGCCAATTTGTTTCGCTACCTGACCGACGAATTGCAGGCGAGCTTAGTTCAGCAGCTAAACAAAACCACGCTTTCTGCGCTGCTAGTGCACATGGCGGCCGATGAACGTGCCGACCTTTACAATCTGCTCGATGAAACCCAGCAAGCGGCCATTTTACCTGCGCTCGCATTGGCCAAACGGGAAGATATGCGCACCCTCGCCGCCTATGATAAAGCCAAGGTTGGCGCTGTCATGACATCGGATTACACATTACTGAATAGCCGCCATACTGCGGCAGAAGCCATCGATACCCTACGCACTGAGGCCGCCGATAAGGAAACCATTTATCAAACCTATGTGGTGGACATGTTAGGTCGCTTGATTGGTACTGTGTCTTTAAGACAGCTATTGCTGGCGCAGCCGCACGAGCGAGTGGTCGATTTTATGAAGCCCGACCCCGTCGCGCTCGATGCCAATGCGTTTCGCGAAGAAGCGGTGCAGATGATCGCCCATTACGACTTGATGGCGCTGCCTGTAGTCAATGGTAAAGGCCAGCTTGTCGGTATCGTCACCTATGATGATGCTATGGATATTGCCAGCTCACAGGCGGATCTTGAGTTCACGAAAACCGCGGCCATCGGCAATATTGACCATAACCTCAAGACCGCCAGCATAGGCTTACTCTACCGCAAGCGCGTGGTTTGGCTGGTGATTTTGGTCTTTGGTAATATCTTCTCAGGGGCAGGAATCGCCTTCTTCGAAGACACGATTGCCAGTTATGTTTCCTTGGTCTTCTTCCTGCCGCTACTGATCGATAGCGGCGGTAATGCGGGATCACAATCGGCGACCTTAATGGTACGCGGGTTAGCCACGGGAGAAGTGGTACTCAAGGACTGGCTATCTATGTTAGGGCGTGAGTTATTTGTCGCCGGATTATTAGGTGCCAGCATGGCAGCGGCAGTGTCCTTGCTAGGATTTTGGCGTGGCGGGCCTGAAATCGCGCTGGTTGTCGCGCTCACTATGCAAATTGTGGTGATTATTGGCAGCTTGATTGGTATGTCTCTGCCCTTCTTACTGAGCAAATTGAAGATGGATCCTGCGGCGGCGAGTGCGCCACTCATCACCTCCATCGCCGATATCATAGGCGTGCTGGTTTATTTCAGCATTGCAACTATGGTGCTCGACTTACCCATGCCATAGGCATGCAATAAAGCCTTCATAGCGCTAATCAATAGCGATAAAACTTCGAAGTGAACCAGCTGACTTGACCCAGTTTTCAATGTTAGCTTGGTTCACTTTTCATTCAAAAAATAGGGTTAATTTGCGCCAACGCATTAAAGCGACAAAAAACCTAAAAAAATTAAGAATAAAGCGCAAGGATCAGTTAATATTTCAACACCAAAATGGTTTTACTTTTTATTAACATTGCAGTATTTACCGCAGAGCCCAGTCACTGTAAATCGATAAGCAATAGCCATAGTCCTTGCGACGTTAGAGGTTTTTTATGTGGTTTAATTCCCAGCTCAAAGCTGAAAATAAGGCGCTTAAAGAGCGACTCATCCAATTAGAACAACAACGCCAAAATGAAATCGATGAACTACGTAGCATGATCCGTGAAAATGAGACTATGCAGCAGCAATCACGGCAAAATGCGGATCACTACACTGAGGTCATTGCCTGCCAAAACCAAGGTGGAGACATGCTCAATGCGGTGCGCGAAGGCTTAGCCAACAGCGCCGAATTACTTACCGCTGAACAAGATTCACTGTCAGAGCTCGATAAGATTTTTGATCAAACCCGCATCGCCGTGGCAAGTTTAGGCACTAGGGCGACTTATATTAATGAGCAAGCGTCGAGCAGCATGAAAGCCGTTACTGAGCTAGATGCGACGACCTCTTCAATCAACCAGTTTGTTGCCGCAATTCAAGGTATCTCAGAACAGACGAACTTGCTGGCATTGAATGCCGCCATTGAAGCCGCCCGCGCAGGTGAAGCAGGACGCGGTTTTGCAGTAGTTGCCGATGAAGTGCGCCAACTTGCCAGTAAAGCCCACGAAGCCAGTAGCCACATTGAAAAACTCGTGAAACAAATCGTCATTCAAGCAGCTGAAATTAAAGAAATTGTCCATAACAATCAAAGCAGCGCTATCGATGTTGCCAGCTCTTCTACCCAAATCGGCCAAGTGGTTGAAGATGTACTGCATCGCTCAAAGCAAATGCAGCAGGTTATCCATAACGCTGCTACCGCGTCATTCTTAAATACCACTAAGCTCGACCACGCGGTCTGGAAAAGCAGCGTTTATCAATTAATTGAAAAACCACAGCATAATCACAGTGTAAACTCGCACACTGAGTGCCGTCTCGGACAATGGTATTTCAAAGGGTTTGGGGCTGAGAATTATCAGCATTTGAGTAACTTCAAAGCCTTAGATGCACCGCATAAAGCGGTGCACGAAGCGGGTAAAGCCGCACTCAATGCCAGACAAAAAGGTAATTTACCTGAGATGGTCAAACAACTGCACTCAATGGAAGATGCCAGTATGCGCGTTGTGCACTGTATTGATAATCTGATGCGTGACGTCTATCGCGCCTGATGTTTTCTAACAGGCTGCAGTCGCATTGATAAAACCTACCTAAGAGCGCCATACTCGCGCTCTTTTTTTATCGTTCAAAACGGTATATTAAATTTACTCTTAGAAAATGAACCCCTAGCTATACTTGATTTGAACACAGCGTTCATCTTTAATCGTTTCAAGAGCAAGCAGTGAGACTCAATTATAACATTCTAATTTTTAGGGTTATTAATGAAATTAGTCACAAACTTTTTGCTATCACTTATCTTCTGCGGCGCTTTTCCCCTGCGCGCACAGCCGCTAAACATCTATACAGAAGAATGGTCACCGATCAGTTTCTCTATCGATGGCAAACCTGCTGGTTTAGCGGTACAAGTCGTAGAAGAAATTCAAAAACGCATCAAGAACCCAGATCCAATTAAAGTCGTACCTTGGGCTCGCGGCTGGAAAATGCTGACCGAGCAGCCCAATACTGTGTTGTTCACTATGACGCGCACCGCAGAAAGGGAACAGATGTTTACTATGATAGGACCCGTTGCTGTCGGTACGACCAATTTTTATGCCTTAAAAAATAGCGGTATAAAAATTACCTCAATAGAAGATGCTAAAACGGCGAAGGCGATTGGTGTCTATCGTGCCTCAGTGGAAGAGCGCTTGCTTACCGAACACGGCTTTACCAATGTCGCCGCCTCATCAACGCCCTTGTTGAGTGCGAAACAATTGATGAAGCACCGCATCGACCTTTGGTGTAATGCCAATCTCACCGCGCCAAGTATTTTGTCGGATGCTGGCGCGAGTATTGATGATGTAGAGTCCCTCTTCACGATTAGCGCTAATCATCTCTACATTGCCTTCTCACAAGGCACGCCCAATGAGGTGATCGAGCAGTGGAAAAGCGCCCTAGAAGCGATAAAAGCGGATGGCACCTTCGCAACGATTTACCATACTTGGCTCCCCAACGATGCGCCGCCAATGCAGACCGAACGTATCGGACTTGGCAACTAAATCGATTGTTCTACGTTTTAAGTGCTAAGTTTTGATTTCTAAGTGCTAAGCGCAAAACTCTATCACTCTTTAGCAAGCTCTTAGAAAGGACACTCGCAAATCCAGTCGATACGCTCACCCGTGATCGGATGATCAAACGCTAAGCGGGTCGCATGCAGCATTAATCTGCTGTTACTCAACACCTTAGTAATGTCAGACTCAAGTGCAGCAGCCTTATCAGCCACACTCTCACCCACGCCACCATAGAGATCGCACCCCAGAATCGAGTGACCAAATTGCTGGCTGTGGATCCGCAGTTGATGGGTTCGGCCAGAGACAGGGGTAAATTCGACCCGCGTGGCAAAAGGGGCGGTTAACCGCTCAAGCACCCGATATTCGCTGATCGCAGGTTTACCTGTACTGTGGCAAATCTTTTGTAGTGGGAAATGGTCACTATCTTTAGCGATCGGCAGATTAATCACCCCGCTGTCAGCGGCAATATGTCCGTGCAGCAAGGCTGTATAACGCTTCTCGACCGTGCGTGCCTGAAACTGCTTGGTCAGCAAGCCATTCACGCTTTTATTCAGCGCCACCAGCATGATGCCCGAAGTGCCAAAATCGAGTCTGTGCAGCAAAGTGGCCGTCGGAAAATCCTGCACTAAGCGATAATGCACTGAATCGAGATTGAGCGGATTCTTCCCCGACAGACTCAATAATCCGCTCGGCTTATCAATCAGCAGAATGTCGCTATCTTGATAAAGCACGCGTATTTGCCCGAGGCAAGGCGGCGCAATAAAAGTATCGACTTTGGCAAGGCTATCGGCGGCAGGAGCAGACATAGTTTTCAGGCAACCTAAGTAGGAAATCAAATGAGTTAAGTCATACTCAAAACAAACGGCACAACTCAATAAAACAGGCTAAATAAAATAAACCCAATAATTCGATAAAACAGACTAATTAACTTAGAAAAACAGACACGGGCCTAAATAATAAGGCCGCATAACCTAAGTTATGCGGCCCTCTAATTCACGGCATTAACGCTGTGGCTTATTTAGCCAGTACGCGCAGATGCAGTTCTTGTACTGAAGTCACGTTAGTACGATCATCAGCGGCATGGGCCATACACGTGGCGAATGCAGCATTCATGGTCGTGGTGTAGTTAACTTTGTAACGCAGTGCACCGCGGCGCAATTGACGAGAATCTTCAATCGCTTGGCGACCTTCGGTAGTGTTCACGATATAAGTGTATTCACCATTCTTGATGCGATCGAGAATGTGTGGACGACCTTCGTGTACCTTGTTCACTAGACGTGGGTTGATACCCGCTTCGCCAAGGATAATCGCAGTACCGTGAGTGGCATCGATTTGGTAACCGAGCTCGATTAACTTAGCCGCTAAATCGGCAACGCGTTTCTTATCGCTGTTACGCACAGACAATAATGCACGACCCGACTTAGGCACTTCAGAAGTGGCACCTAACTGCGCCTTGGCATAGGCTTCGGCGAACGTATCGCCCACGCCCATGACTTCACCGGTAGAGCGCATTTCTGGGCCTAACAGTGGGTCAACACCCGGGAACTTGTTAAAGGGCAACACCACTTCTTTCACTGAGTAGAAAGGTGGGATCACTTCTTTAGTGAAGTTTTGCGACGTTAAGCTTTGACCCGCCATCACGCGCGCGGCAATCTTAGCCAAAGGCACACCGGTCGCTTTAGACACAAATGGCACAGTACGGGCAGCACGTGGGTTAACTTCAATCATATAGATTTCGTTATCTTTCACGGCGAACTGTACGTTCATCAAGCCAACAACACCGAGTTCCATCGCCAACTTACCGACTTGAACGCGCATGCGATCTTGGATCTCTTGGCTTAGCGTGTATGGCGGCAGCGAACAGCCTGAGTCACCTGAGTGAACACCCGCTTGTTCGATATGCTCCATAATCGCGCCAATCACCACGATTTCACCGTCGCATACTGCGTCGATATCCACTTCAATCGCATCATCTAAGAAGCGATCGAGTAATACTGGCGACGCGTTCGATACACTCACGGCTTCATTGAAGTAACGCAGCAAATCTTGCTTGTCGTAGACGATTTCCATCGCGCGGCCGCCCAGTACATAGGATGGACGCACAACTAACGGATAACCGATACGCTCAGCGGCAATCACAGCACCTTCAACCGTAGTCACGGTATCGTTTTCAGGCTGCTTCATCTCTAAGCGTTGAATCGCTTGCTGGAAACGCTCACGGTCTTCGGCGCGGTCGATTGCATCTGGGCTAGTACCAATTACAGGCACGCCAGCGGCTTCTAAGGCACGGGCCAATTTCAATGGCGTTTGACCACCGTACTGCACGATAACGCCTTTTGGCTTCTCGATACGGACGATTTCTAATACGTCTTCCAGTGTGACTGGTTCGAAGTACAGACGGTCTGAAGTGTCGTAGTCGGTTGAAACGGTTTCAGGGTTACAGTTCACCATGATGGTTTCATAACCGTCTTCACGTAGCGCTAACGCCGCGTGCACACAGCAATAATCGAACTCGATACCTTGACCGATACGGTTTGGCCCGCCACCTAACACCATGATTTTGTCACGGGTCGATGGGTTAGCTTCACATTCTTCTTCGTATGTTGAGTACATGTAAGCTGTGTCTGTTGCAAACTCAGCCGCACAGGTATCCACACGTTTGTAGACAGGGTGCAGGTCAAACTTGTCACGCAGCTTACGCACTTCGGCTTCGTTCACGCCTAATACATCGGCCAGACGCGCATCAGCAAAACCTTTACGTTTCAGTTTGCGCAGTAAGTCATGATCCAGACCAGCCAGCCCAACTTCAGCAACCACACCTTCAAGCTTGATCAGCTCTTCGATTTGTACGAGGAACCAAGGGTCGATATTGGTCAGCTTAAAGATTTCATCTAAGCTCAGCCCCGCACGCATCGCATCGGCTATGTACCAAATACGGTCGCAACCTGGCTCTTTAAGCTCAAGGCGAATACGTTGCATTGCCTCAGGTTTTGCCATATCTGTGATAGGGTCCAAACCGTTACGGTTAACTTCTAAACCACGTAAGGCTTTTTGCAGTGACTCTTGGAAAGTACGGCCAATCGCCATCACTTCACCCACAGATTTCATCTGTGTGGTTAAGCGATCATTGGCGCCAGCAAACTTTTCAAAGTTAAAGCGTGGCACTTTAGTCACAACGTAATCGATAGCAGGCTCGAATGACGCTGGCGTGCGACCGCCAGTGATGTCGTTCATCAGCTCATCAAGGGTAAAACCGACCGCTAACTTAGCGGCGATTTTCGCAATAGGGAAACCCGTTGCCTTTGATGCCAATGCTGAAGAGCGCGATACACGTGGGTTCATCTCGATGATAACCATACGGCCATCTTTCGGGTTGATACCAAACTGTACGTTCGAACCGCCTGTCTCAACACCAATCTCACGCAGTACGGCCATAGAGGCGTTACGCATGATTTGGTATTCTTTGTCTGTCAGGGTTTGTGCTGGCGCAACTGTGATAGAGTCGCCAGTGTGTACACCCATAGGATCGAAGTTTTCGATGGCGCAGACGATAATGCAGTTATCGTTGCGGTCACGTACCACTTCCATCTCGTATTCTTTCCAACCGATCAGTGATTCGTCGATCAGCAGTTCACTCGTTGGCGATAATTCTAAGCCCTGTGAACAGATCTCTTCGAACTCTTCCTTGTTGTAGGCGATACCGCCGCCCGAGCCACCCATAGTAAAAGATGGACGGATAATACAAGGGAAACCCACTTGATCGAGTACGCCGTAAGCTTCTTCCATGTTGTGGGCAATACCCGCACGTGGACAGTCAAGACCGATACTTTTCATCGCTTTATCAAAGCGGCTACGATCTTCAGCTTTATCGATGGCATCGGCGGTCGCGCCAATCATCTCGACGTTAAATTCTTTCAGTACGCCTTTAGCTTCGAGTTCTAATGCGCAGTTCAGTGCGGTTTGGCCGCCCATGGTTGGCAGAATCGCATCTGGGCGTTCTTTAGCAATAATGTTACGGACCACTTCCCAGTGAATCGGCTCGATATAAGTGGCATCGGCCATTTCTGGGTCAGTCATAATGGTGGCAGGGTTAGAGTTCACCAGAATGACACGGTAGCCTTCTTCACGCAGCGCTTTACACGCCTGTGCGCCAGAATAGTCAAATTCACATGCCTGACCAATCACGATTGGGCCGGCGCCTAGGATAAGAATACTCTTTATATCTGTACGTTTTGGCATTGCTTCTCTCTTCTCCTAGCTAGCGTACTACTTGGCGTTCTGACGGTATTGTTCAATAAGCTCGATAAAGTGATCGAACAGAGGTGCGGCATCGTTCGGGCCCGGGCTCGCTTCAGGGTGACCTTGGAAGCTAAACGCAGGTTTGTCCGTAAGATGGATACCTTGCAGTGAACCATCAAACAGCGACTTATGCGTCACCTTAATGTTGGCGGGTAGCGTGGTTTCATCGGCAGCAAAACCGTGGTTTTGGCTGGTGATCATCACGTTACCTTTCTCGATGTTGCTCACTGGGTGGTTTGCACCATGGTGACCAAACTTCATCTTTAAGGTTTTTGCACCTGAGGCCAGAGCCAACAACTGATGACCTAAACAGATACCGAAAATCGGTGTGTCGGTTTTCAGGATCTGTTGAATCGCTTCAATTGCGTAATCGCATGGTTCTGGATCGCCAGGGCCGTTCGAAAGGAACACACCATCGGGATTCATCGCCAGCACGTCGGCGGCAGAGGTTTTAGCTGGCACAACAGTGACGTCGCAACCGCGGTCCACTAACATACGCAGAATGTTTTGCTTAACGCCGTAGTCGTAGGCTACTACTTTGTATTTAAGCTCATTTTCTGGCGTATCTGCAGGTAAACCGCCCACTAAACGCCAGCTACCTTTGCGCCATGGATAGGCCGCTTTAGTTGTGACTTCTTTAGCGAGATCCATGCCTTTTAAACCGGGGAAGGCTTTGGCAGCGGCGAGCGCTTTTGCTTCGTCTAAATCTGCACCTGCCATAATACAACCGGCTTGTGCACCTTTTTCACGGAGAATACGAGTTAACTTGCGGGTATCGATATCTGCTATGCCAACGACATTGTTCGCTTTGAGATAATCACTTAAGCTTTGTTGATTGCGGAAACTACTTGCGATGAGCGGAAGATCACGAATGATAAGACCACAAGCGTGAACCCCATCGGATTCAACATCTTCATCATTGGTACCAGTGTTGCCTATGTGTGGGTAGGTTAATGTTACAATCTGGCGTGAGTAGGATGGATCAGTTAAAATTTCTTGGTAACCTGTCATGGAAGTGTTAAAAACAACTTCACCAACAGAGAGACCATCGGCACCAATTGCTGTGCCAGAGAATACAGTTCCATCTTCGAGTACGAGTAAGGCAGACTTTGTCAACGCGACCTCCATAAAGAGCCAAGCCACTGAAATATAATGTTTTTATGTTATGTTAAGATACCAATTTCCGCTAATTTACGAAATTTTGACAAATTCCAGCGAGTTTACAGGAAAAACGCGAAACCGTCCACCCATTGGTATCTGGGTGCAAAAAAAAACGCCATATCGGCGTTTTTAATATTAATGCAAACCTAAAACCTGCTGCATATCATACAAGCCCGGTTTTTGCTCCACTAGCCAGTGGGCGGCGCGCATAGCGCCGTTAGCAAAGGTCATACGACTCGAGGCTTTATGGGTGATCTCTAAACGCTCACCGATATCGGCAAACATGGCCGTATGTTCACCGACTAAGTCACCGGCACGAATAGTCGCAAAACCTATGGTTTCACGATCGCGTTCACCCGTGATCCCCTCGCGGCCATACACGGCACATTTCTCTAGATCGCGACCTAAGGTCTTAGCAATCACTTCACCCATTTTCAGGGCTGTCCCCGACGGCGCATCTTTTTTGTGTCTGTGGTGACCTTCGATAATTTCGATATCCGTGTAATCACCCATGACTTCGGCAGCCAGTTCGAGCAATTTCCACATCAGGTTGACACCCACAGACATATTCGGCGCCATCACTACCGGCGTTTGCTCGGCAAAGGCATTGATCTGTTCTTTTTGAGCATGATTGAAACCGGTTGTGCCAATCACCATGGCTTTCTTATGGCGCACACACCAATCTAAATGGACAATACTGGCGTCTGGCGCAGTGAAATCAATCAAGACATCAAAATCATCGGTCGCGTAATCCAGCGAATCCATGATCATGACCTTTAATTTACCCACACCAGCTAGCTCACCCGCATCCACGCCCACTAAACTAGAGCCAGCGCGCTCAATAGCGGCACCCAGCAATATATGGTCGTGATTGTAAGCCGCTTCAATAAGAGTGCGTCCCATACGACCACCGGCACCGACGATTGCCACTCTCACTTGTCCACTCATTTCAATCTCCTCAATCTTTCTTTGTCTTCCATAAGAAAACGCCTAAGACAGGCTTAGGCGTTTTATCAATATTAGATGATATCTAATAATTCAACTTCGAATACCAAAGTTGAATAAGGAGGAATCGATGCCCCCGCGCCACGCTCACCGTAAGCTAGGTGATGTGGAACAAATAATTTCAACTTAGTGCCTACTGGCATCAGTTGCAGTGCTTCAGTCCAGCCAGCGATAACACCAGATACTGGGAACTCAGCTGGTTGGCCACGAACTACAGAGCTATCGAACACATCACCATTGATGAAAGAACCATGGTAGTGAGTACGCACTGTATCTTCGTAAGTTGGAGTAGCACCGTCACCTTGGACTAATACTTCGAACTGCAGACCAGAGTCAGTCACAGTCACGCCATCACGCTTAGCATTTTCAGCTAAGAACGCATCGCCTTCAGCAGACGCAGCTGCAGCAGCTTGCTCTTGAGCAGCTTGAATACGACCGCTGATTTCAGTGAAAGCAACTTGCAGATCTTGCATAGACACAGCACTTTCTAAACCGGCAAACGCATCGGCTAAACCCGCTTGAACGGCTGGAATATCCACACCATCAAAAGAATTGGCGGCCAGTTGCTCACCCATTTGACGGCCTACACCGTAGCTTGCTTGCTGTTCAACAGTACTGAATTTATCAGACATAATTAACGACTCTCAATTTATCAGTGGAATTTTGCGCGCCAGTTTACCATAGTTCCGCGACCTATGCTGATAAACTGACTGCTTATTTAACTAAGGCGGCTTTTTTACACACTTATTGCGTATTTATCCAAAAGCGTAAATAGGCTAAGGACGCATATCGGCCAGAAAACAACCGCTAACACTCAGCTAAGTGGCACTTCGCTATGCAGCGTGTAGCTTATTTCGGCGCCACACATTGATTCTTCACTTGGGTTTTAGCACTGGCATAGAGTGGCTGCATCTGCCCTTGCAGTTGTTGCAACTGAGCGATACGGTTACTGTTCGAAGGATGGGTCGATAATAATTCTGGCCCCTGACTGCCGCCCACCTTCGACATGTTCTGCCATAAGGTCACACTTTGCGCCGGATCGAAACCGGCTCGCGCCATCAGCTCTAAGCCCATCACATCGGCTTCGCTCTCTTGAGCGCGGCCAAAAGGCAGAATGACCCCAACCTGAGCACCGAGTCCTAACGCCGACATATATAAGTTGCGATTCGACACGCCACTCGCCCCCAACGCCGCATCGGCTATTTGCATACCGACGCCCGTTAACTGTCCGCGAGAAACCTGCTCGTTACCATGTTGCGCCAACACGTGCGCCACTTCGTGACCGAGCACAGTGGCAAGCTGATCAGGACCATTGGCGACCTTCAGTAAGCCGCTATAGACACCAATGTGGCCGCCCGGCAGTGCAAAGGCGTTAACTTGTTCAGAGTCAAACAAGACGACATCCCAGCGCTGGGTTTGATCCGGTAGCACTGCTGTTACCCGATTAGCGACACAATTCACGTATTGCGTCAGCTTTTTATCGCTACTCACCTTTTGCTGCTTTTTCATCTCTTCAAAAGAAGCATCACCCATCTGCTGCATCTGCGCCGCTGAAAAGAGCAAAGTCTGCCCCCGCCCAGTTGGCGATTGCGTGGTTGCGCAGGCCGATAATCCGAGCACGACCGCCAAACCCACTAAGCCTAAACGCATTGATTTCATCTGGCACTCCTTAAATCCCATGACGGGCGTGAAGATCCTTGAGCCAAACTGGCTCAACTAATGAAGAGATTTTACTGAGATAGACAAGATAAGCCAAATGGGATTGGGCATTCTGCTTGGCTTCATACTCTACACCAAGTACAAAACCCGCAGGTCAATGGCTCATATATGGCTCATGCAAAAGTCGGACTTTAACGTTCTAAAAAGTTACAGCTAGATTTTTAAGCCTGCATTAGATTAGTTTAGCTATCTGTCTTTATTGAATAAACTCTTTACCATCATGTATTTCATCGTAATCGCGAACCTATGTATAACTATTCTGTTAGTCGTTCGATTTAAAAATTTTGCTAACATCCAGCGTCACGTTGAAAAGTATTACCCAGAAGAATGGCATAAAGCTTCGGCGAATCCGATGAAAACCCGGCTCAGAACAGCCAGAAGCGCCTACATTCACGAGTCACTACAACATGGCTTTCTCTCTACACAAGATGATCCAAGGCTTACTCAATTTACCCAAAATGAAAAACGCATTAGCTACCTTTGTGCTGTTATTCTTTTATGCGGTTTTGTTTTTGCCTTGGTCTATTAATACTCCTCCTTTAACAAGGCATAGAGATACTCATCGCCCCACGCGCCTTTAAAGAAGATGTTTTTCACATAATGGGCTTCGCTCCTAAAGTGGAGTTTTTCGAGTAAGCGGCAGCTGGCAAGATTTTGTGCGTCGGTGATCGCAATAACGCGATGCTTATGTAATTCAATAAAGAGGTAATCCAGCAATGCGCTGACGGCCTCAAAAGCGACATGTTTACCTTGATGCTCAGGCGCAATCGTAAAGCCAATTTCCACCTGCTGCTCATCAATAAAGTGCAGCGCCAGATCGCCTACCAACATGGCAGGTATCGCTCCCGACGCGCCACTGACAATCGCCAGTTGAAACCACGTATCCGCCGCACCAAATTGTGCGTAATCCATATTGTCGAACAGCGCGACTGCATCGCTATAGCGGTAATCCGTCCAGCTTTGATATTGGGCGACCTTAGGGTCGGCTCGATAGGCGGTAAAGGCCTCAAGATCCGCTCGCTGGAATGGCCTAAGTACAAAGTGCTCAGTCGTTAAACCGTTATTCACCACTTTATGAAGTGCTTTACTTAACGCCAATGTCGATGCCATAACTTAGCTCCCTTAATGTAAATAAGTCACTACGTTACACCCAGAGCGAAAGCGTTAACAGCGGCCAATGCGCTTTATTCTGTTATCGGTTTAGTGATAGCAGCACGCCAAGCTTGAACGTTATGAATCGCTTCCATCCTTGCTTGAAGATGGCTTCACTCTTGTTTCAGGATTGCATCACTCCAGTTTCACTCTACTCTAGCTTCATAATGAATAGCCTCAAGCTCAGCGCTTACCTTTAAACGCTTTGGCGCTATGCTTATTGATGCTACGGCGATTCGCCTGTTTATCACGTGGTGGTCGCTTACGCTCAACCTTGCTATCTGCGGTGCCATCACTGGTATTTTCACTCGGCTTATCGGTTACTGGAAAGTCAGCCAATAATGCCAGCGGTAACTCCCGCGCGGTTAAGCTGCGAATTGCCGTTAAAGTTGCCATTTCACCGTGGCACACGAGGGAAATCGCTAACCCTTTTTCGCCAGCGCGGGCGGTGCGGCCAATGCGGTGCACGTACACAGGCGCACTCATGGGCAAATCCAAATTGATAACGACTGGCAAAGCATCAACATGAATGCCACGCGCCATTAAGTCTGTCGCCACTAATACTTGAATGCGATTGGCTTTAAAGTCGGCCAAGGTTTGGCTGCGCACGGTTTGATCTTTTTCACCGTGTAGCGCGGCGACTTTCATCCCCGCTTTGGCGAGCCGTTTAGCAACGGCATCGGCATCATCACGGGCGCTGATAAACACCAGCACCTGCGGCCATTGATATTGTTTTAACAGCGCAATCAATACCTGCGCTTTACTGCCCTTATTGACTAAATAGAGCTGTTCTTCGATTTCACCAGCCACTGAATTCACTTTGTGGGCTTCGACCCGCAGCGGCTCATTCACCAGCAGCTTTTCGGTTAATGTATCCAAAGCCTCGGGCAAAGTGGCAGAAAACAACGAGGTTTGCTTAAGCTTAGGCATAAATGCCATCAGCTTTTGCACATCAGGCCAAAACCCCATTTCTAGCAGGCGGTCAGCTTCATCCAGTACTAGATGTTTTATCGAATCGAGGCTGATGTGAGATTGTTTACATAAATCCAGTAAACGCCCAGGGGTTGCCACTAACACCTGCGGCTTGGCAGTGAGTTCGGCCAATTGGTCTTCCAATGCGACCCCGCCACACAGAAGCTGAATGTTCAACGGAGTCGATAATTGACCAGCCACGGTTTGCAGCGCCTCAGTCACTTGCAGCGCTAATTCCCGTGTAGGCACCAGCACTAAAGCCTGCGCATTTTGGGCCTGCACAGATTTAGCCCCCTGCAACTGTGTTTGCTGTTGCAACAAAAGTTGTTGTAGAAGTGGCAAACCAAAAGCTAAGGTTTTGCCGCTACCAGTTTGTGCTAAGGCTAACAAATCCCGTCCCGCAAGAATGGCCGGAATCGCGAGTTGCTGCACCCGAGTCGGATGTTTAAGACTTGCAGGCAAGGCCTCAAGTAACGCCGAATTTAAGCCAAGCTCAGCAAAAGTTAACGACTCAGGGAAAGAAGAAAGCTCAGGAAAGGTCATCACAACACCGGATCAAAACATGGGAGCGAAAGTTTACTGAGAGTTGCCTTTGAATACCAATGTTGTTTCGGCTTTTACGCAAGCCTTGACCAGTTTGCAACGGTACGGTTTGCAACAATACAGTTACGGCATTTGCGTTACGCCACTAAGAAAGTCTAGTTTTAAACTTCGTTTGAATTTCTAAACCAAAGGACAAATCAATAGCCGACCTAAAGAGAATCACATGCAATCCCCTCTTGGCTCTCCTCTGCCAACGAGGTCCATGTCTAACGGTCAGTTCGCAGGAATAGGTGAATGCCTGTCGCTTCGGTGTTCGTGGTGTATCTTAAAAGAGACTCCAGCCGCATCTTTCTTATGTGCGCAAAGTTAACGCAGGTGATGGGATGGTAGATTTTAATCCCACAGCTTTCGTGAGCGCTTATGGTAGAATCCCGCCCAATCAGCTTTATGAATGTGCAACACAACTCATTTGTTTAACTGAACGTAGTGGAACACTACCGTGATTAACTAAATGAGGAGAACAGATTATGAGTAAGTTAAATGCCGCAGAACGTAAAGCCCGCGATAACGCCCGTTTTTCACAACGCGTCGATGAACGTCGCACAAAAGGTGAAGACGTGGTCACCTACGTGCTAGGCAACAAGCTCGCGTTTAAGTTTCTGACTAAACTAGAAAGACACGAATTTAAACAAAGAGAAGCCGCACTTGAAGAAGAAGCCAAGCTTAAAAAGCAACAAGCGTTTCAGCTTAAAACCGAGCAAGAGTTAGAAAAAGTTGAAGCCGCATTTACTGTTCCAGAAGAATAACCTCTCGAAAGAGCCATTGATCATCATTGGTGGCTCACGCATACCCCATTTCCAAACTTCGTTTTGATTTTCGAATCGAAATCAAAATCAACGTCGTGGGGCTTCACCCCCTGATTTTTTATTAGAGAATCGACCAAGGAGGACTGCTCGTCCTATCAAAAACGTCCATGTTAAATTGCCAGCTCGATATCCCTATCTCGCGCTCAAAACGGCCGTTGGCCTTCGCCCTTGGATGATCCCTTGACGAACAAAGTTCATATCTAACTACCCGTTCGCCATTCTATTGTGGACTACTGATTCTGAACAATAATGTTCAATAACACGGAGGTATCTCATATCTTTAAATCCATTCCTTTGCTACATTCGATTGTAAAGCGTTAAGTTGCTGTCTGATTATTTTTTAGGAGGAAGTGTGGTGAGATTATTTTTGTTGTTCATTGCATTAAGCCAATTACTAATATCATCAGTCTATGGAAAAGAACTGAAATTTGCCGTAGTGCCAAAATTTTATAGTGTTTTTTTTGATCAAAGCAAAACGGGCTGTATAGATGCTGCAGCACAAATTGAAGGCGTGGAATGTATATATCGAGGACCCGAAATAAGCAGTGTTAGATTGCAAGATCAGGTAATAAATCAACTGATTGATGAAGGTATCGATGGTATCGCGGTCGCGGTTACACAATCTAAATACCTCGTTGAAAATAGCCTAAAAAGAGCAAAAGAAGCCGGAATACCAATTGTTACCTATGACTCTGATTTTGATGCTTCTATCAAAGAAGAACCTAAGAATTTACGCCTAGCTTATATAGGCACTGACAATTTTGAACTGGGTAAGTCATTGGGTGAACAGTTAAAAAAGCTACGGCCAAATGGCGGAACGTTGATAATGCATTCTGGGCGGCCAGATTCCCCCAATCTGAATTTAAGACTTATGGGTGTACGTTCCGCCTTATCAGGGCAAAAATACGATACTCCGCCAGGGGAATTACTTAATGGCGACTTTGGCTGGACAGAAGTTAGAGAACCTTTTTTTAACTTTGATCAACTTAGTCAAGCCGTAAAACAAATGGAATCAGTAATGAAAGGTAAGCCTGTGAAGGCAGACTCTTTTATCGCCGTTGGTGGTTGGGCACAAAATAATGATGCGATCTATCGTGAAATGATTACTCCATACCAAGAAAAAATTAACAACAAAGAAATCGTCATCATTATTACTGATACGTCACCAGAGCAGTTAACGATGCTGAAAGATGGTCTTGCTCATGTCAATGTAGGTCAAAATCCATATGAAATGGGAAGACAGGCAATTTTGACGCTTTATAAAATTGTCACAAAACAAAAGTATGAAGAAACAATATACACACCAGTTACGTTTTGCACTCCTCAAAACGCTGACACCTGCGACAAGCGTACCGGAATGTGACGCAAAAATGATGGATTAGGCCAGTACACCTCTCAAAGGAGCCATTGATTATAATTGATGGCTCACGCATACCCCATTTCCAAACTTCGTTTGGATTTTTAAATCAAAATCTACATCAAAGTCGTGGGGCTTCACCCAACACCCGACCAAAAGGGAAAAAGCGCCTGTTCCCCTTTTGGAAATCCCTCGGCGAACAACGTCCATGTCTAACTGCCAGTTCGCCATTCCTGGCTCTCGTTCAAAACGCTGCTACGCAGCACTCACCCTAGCGAAGTTACATGCATTGCTCATTCATTAATAACAGCAAGGTCTCATACTCCAACAAAAATCGCCTAACGGCTCAGATGGCACATCCATGTGCCCGAGCCTGCGACAACTTCGCAGGGAACATGTGTAATAAGTTACCCTTGACTTTAGCTGTCCATTAAAAAAATGTTACGTCTAGACTATATTTAAATAGTAGACAGACTAGGAAACTGATAAATTATTTTAAATAATAAATTATACATTTACTAAGTTAACCAAAAAAATTCATACGAATAATTTAAAGGTTTTTATTAAAAATCAGAAATATAAAAGGTCTATATAAAATGAAAGTATTTATTAGTTGGTCTGGCGATATAAGTAAAAGAGTTGCCGAATGCATTCGAGAATGGCTACCAACTGTTTTACAGACTATAAAACCTTATTTCACTCCCAGTGATATTGAAAAAGGTACACGTTGGTCATCCGATATCGCTGCTGAACTAGACAGTTCGATGGCAGGAATATTTTGTGTTACTCCCGAAAATATAAATAGTCAGTGGCTAATGTTTGAGGCCGGTGCAATCTCCAAAAAAGTCGAAAACTCTTTAGTTTGCCCTATATTAATTGGACTAGAAACTAGTGATATACATGGACCACTAACACAATTCCAAGCAACATTATTTGAAAAATCTGACTTTAAGAGGTTAATATCAGATCTAAATAAAGCCAACAATTCCAACACACTGGAAGAAGGTGTACTTCATAAAGTGTTTGAGCAGTTTTGGCCTGAACTCGAAGAAAAAGTTAGAGATATAATTAAAAAAAGTAGTGATAGAGCAGACATTGCTGACTTGCGTTCTGATAGAAACCTTCTTGAAGAAATACTCGACCTATCTCGGGCTTTAGCTATCCAAAAATCAGGCGGATTTAAAGCACACAAAGAGTTAAATCGTTTAATATCAGAATTTCTAACAGCTTTTGATGCAATTTTTAATGTTGATTGGACACACACTCAGTTATGTCTAGAAGATAGCAAACATTTTATTAATCAAAATGGGACATTTATTCATCCTGGCGTTAATGATGAAGGAAATAACTGGGGTAACAGACCGTATCTTTTGAATTCGTACCGCGAACTAATTGCATACATTGAGAAGCATAATATCGATATACAAACTAGTTTTCTTTAAGAGACTTTTTGTAGTGCTAAAATATAGCAGGATATTTAGATATTAAAAATCAGATAAGAAAAACCGAACAGGCATAACTTTTATGTCTTAAATACTTACCGATAACATCGAATCCTAAGGAATACGCCA
>NZ_JAMTCC010000017.1:0-108643 GCF_025370265.1 Shewanella septentrionalis
TTACCTGAGGTCAAACGTACCTTAGCCGTGCGCTATTGCCCTTGCTGCCATCAAGCTATGCATTTTATGGGTGTTCATATGCGTCATCGACCGACAGGCGCTAATATCACCGCTTAAGGCGAGAAGTATAAGGATAACGGGTTAACCAAACAGAATGAGGACTCGATAACAGCTTGATGAACAAGTGATAAAAATATTAGCTCGTTCGCTAAGGGCGGGTCATGTCTGCAAAAAGTTTCTTTCAAAATAAGACCTTCGCCAGTACAAATTCTCAATCCGCTATTTGCATAATAAAGTGTCAACAACCAGCATCGGGCTTGTTCAACACTTGGGATAAGGTCGCGGCTACGCGCGGCCTATCCTTATTTGTTAGTTTTATTTATTGCTCGAATCTAAACATTGCCTTAAATCCAGTGTCGATTCTATGCTGAGCCACCTTATATGCTGATCTTTGTAGTTCATCAAATCTTTCCTTATGTCGAATAACTTCGTTCATATTACTTGAGTCTTTACATATAAAATGATGAAGCTGACTATTTAGTGCAGAGGAAACAACACTGATATTGTCGAGCGATTGATTTAAAAAATCGTAGTTTTGTTTAGCATCAGGAACCAATTCCACATTCCAAAATGCCAACTCACGATTGGCTTTATATAGATTTCTTCTGGATTGGTATAAGTTGCCCCATACATTATGTAAATGTTCAATCCGTTTGATTGAAACGTCTTTGTCTTCAATTAGCAAACCCGGAGTTGGACATATATGGTTGTAATGAAATGCGAGTTCATGAAGATTTTCTTCGACTTCATCTATTGCCGAAAGGTATCTCTTAGCAGAAATATATGAGTCTTCTTTCCGTTTATTACCTAACCATTGGAAATAAGTATAGAAACCAAAAGCAAACCCCAAAAATGTAACAAGTAAGGTTCCAACATCAGTCCATTTAACATCATTGAACATTGTTTTATGTTCAGTGACACCAATAAAGAATCCAACTGTGATCGAGTAAAATACAACAATAGCTAAGATTACTTTTTTCAACTGCCTAATGTCCCCAATTCTCATGACTTCAATATAAAACTAACCTTTGTATAGTGCGCATGCGCGTTTATCTCATTTGACCAGTAAAAACGCGCATGGTTAACTACCTGTAATAAAAGGAACTTACCAGCTTTTGTTTAGATATGCCATCCAGAAAAACACGCATGCGCGTTTTCCAAACCTATTATCTCAAGCTGTCAAAAAAATAAGTTATTGATTATAAATGCTATATACATGAAGATCTTATGTAAACGCGCACAAATATTTTCAATCTAGTCCTTGAAATCGGCACAAACCAGATAACACTGTGTAAACAATCAGTATTAAGGGCGGCGAAAAAACCGGACACCCACCACTCTTTTTACTTTTAGCGCTGCGCAAACAACACAGAAAACAGTGCCAACCATAGTTAAATAAAAACTCCCCCCTTTTGAATCAACAGACTATACAAATGCTAAAAGGTGCGCCATGGCAAACCTACCTGCGATGATAAAGAGTACTTTTTACCAAGAAAGACCGGACACACAACTTTTTTGCTTTTATCGCTGCACAAACAACATCGAGATAACCAGTTCAAGTCAGCGTAAAATGCGAACTCCTGTCTTTAAATCAACAGACTACGCAAATGCTGAAAGGTGCGCCATGGTGATTGGCGAGACGACCGTCCGCCCCATGGACGGGGCGGTCGAGCATCCACGGATGGACTCGCTGCGAGTCGACGAGTGAATACCATGGCAAACCAGACTATGTAGTAAGTTTGATAGCAAAGGCCGAGTTGAGAGTAGTAAGACCTCACGAATTATCATTGGGTAGCATTAGATAGAAAGGTGTTGAAGATCCACGTGACTAATTTTAGGAAAAGGCTTTCTTAGCAGAAAAGAGTACGGATAACGCACTAACGCCATGGGGATTTGAGCGAATTATCGGCAAGTGGTTAATATCAAAAACAATCGTGATGTATGGCTAATGGTCGATATTAAAAACCAATGATGACTATTGATCTACAATCATATTATGCCGCTACCACGTGGCGCTGCGCACGTAGGGGGTGTAAGCGATTATGCATCACTTTAATGGTCTCAAACTGCACCATAGTTTTCGCACCCGACAAAACACATTCAGGTGACAATAACATCACTAGCGCGGACTGTAGGGTATTTTCAACCACGAGGGCGAGCACTCTTTGCTTTTGGCATTTAAGCTCAAAGACTTTACCCACATCGCTATAAACACAGATATCACTGGTATCAAAAAACCATGATTTAGGCATTTGCGGTGTCAGCATAAAATGGGCTGCGGTGGCATTGAGGGCAATTTGAACAATTGCAGCATCGGACAAAGACAGGGTTTTAGGTAATCTATCGAGTAAGCTCATATAGAATTTGGCGTGCGCAATATTAAATTCCATGCTTGATAAGGCATCTGGAATGATTAATTTTGCTTTATAAGACGTCAGAAATTCTATCTCGGAACCTAACGATACGCCTAAAACACCATACGAATCGTTATATTTCCATTGCCAATCTTTTTGTGGCATTAATAACATAACGGTGACCCAATATTTGAACACTGGGACATAATAGTAGATATTTTATCCAATATCAAAATAAAAATAATAAAATACAAATTATTTAACAGTTACTTAGTCGATCTAATATAGGATCTTAACAGCGATCTAGGGATCCTTTTAGATCGCTATTAAAGAATAAGATCTTATTTTAGATCGTTACATTAATCTTAAGATCATTATTTTAAGCGGTATGCATTCACAATTTCTTTAATTAACTTCGGACCTTGATAAATAAAACCCGAATAAATCTGCACCATACTGGCGCCCGCATCAAATTTGGCCAAGGCATCTTCGGCACTATTGATGCCGCCCACACCGATGATCGGGATCTGCCCTTTCAAACATATCGCTAACTGCTTGATCACTTTGGTAGACAGCTCTGTCAACGGTTTGCCGCTTAAGCCGCCACTTTCATTGGCATTAGCAAGACCGCTAACACCATCACGCGTTAAGGTAGTATTAGTCGCAATTGCGCCATCAAATTTGTTTTTAATCAAAGCTTGCGCGATATTTTCAATTTCTTCGATGGTTAAATCTGGGGCAATTTTAAGCGCGATGGGCACGTATTTTTTATGCTTTTCGGCCAGCTCAAGTTGCTTAGTTTTAATTGCGCTTAATAATTCATCTAATAGATCGCCATATTGTAGCGATCGCAATCCTGGGGTATTGGGTGATGAAATATTCACCGCAATATAAGCCGCATGGAGATAAACTTTATCCATACAGATCAAATAATCGTCTTTACCTTGTTCTACTGGGGTGTCTTTATTTTTACCAATATTAACACCAACCATAATGTCGGTCTTTTTAGCGATCAAATTTTTGACCAGATTATCGACACCTTTATTATTAAACCCCATGCGATTAATAATGCCTTTAGCAGGCTTTAATCTAAATAGGCGGGGTAAATCATTACCAGGTTGTGGCCTTGGGGTCACAGTGCCCACTTCAACATGACCAAATCCCATCGCATGAAAGGCATCAATCGATTCGCCGTCCTTGTCCATACCCGCAGCGAGTCCCACTGGGTTAGGAAAAGTCAGTCCCATAACACTCACGGGAGCCGGTGCAATCGTTTGTCCGTATAGACACGTTAACGGGCTATTGGCGGTCATTTTTAGACTGCCTATAGCAAGATGGTGAGCTCGCTCAGGATCCATCTGAAACATGACTTTCTGTGCGATTTTATAAAACATGTACTTTCCTCGACCTAAAAAAAGCCCCGGCGATCGCCAGGGCTTCTGATTGTTATAATAAGTTTACTTTTGGCCTTCGCAGTGAAGGATCAGAAGGTTAAGTTCACGTAGGGCGACAGAGAACTTAGCAAACTCATGGCTTTGCGACGTTTTGAAGTCAGCTAGCATGTGGAACCATCTTTCCAATAAGCCTTGATTGATCTCAATCCACTGAGAAATCACACTTTCGGCATCACAGGTTGCACTGCAGGTTCTTAGTACCACTGAACTTAATGCACGTTGTTGCCAATCCAACTCTTCCCTAAAGGCGGCACGAGCCAGTGCTTGCCAATGGTTAGCCACAGGTTGAGCGCTGATCTGTTCTAAGAACCAGTGCAGCTCAACGCGGGCGCCGAGTTTGAAGTAAGTTTCAGCCACTAGCGCAACTGTCTTATCTTCTGTTTGGGCAATTTGGGCAATGTCTAAGGCAGAGAACAAGGTGCTCATGTTAGCCACAATGGTTGCCACAGCTTGTGGTACGTTTTCTTTGACCAAAGCATTGATCTCAGATTGGATACCCTTAGCTTCTTCTTCGACCAGATATAAATGAACATTGTCTTTAATTTGTTCAAATACTGGTTTGAAGAAGGCAACGGTTTGTTCGATGCTACCAGTGCGGTTACGGTGACGCAGGAACCAGCGGCTAGCACGACGCATATTGCGGCGTAACTGATGCAGCATTTCACCTTGAACCACAGCAGGAACTATGCCGTTTAAGTCAGTGATCGATTTAGTTAATTCAGCTAAACCAAATACTTCGCGGGCCATAGTGTAGCAAATTGCCGCATCAGCAACTGAGGCACCTGTCTCATCTTGCATACGTTGAACAAAATTCAAGCCCATGTCGTTAACGAGTTCATTGGCGAGTGAGGTCGCAATGATTTCGCCACGCAGTGGATGGGTTGCCATTTTGTCGCTGTATTTTTCCTGAAGTTTTTTCGGGAAATAGGCAATAAGCAATTGGCTTAACAGCGTATCCTCAGTGATTTCTGGCGTCACTAATTGCTCTTTCAGCACCATCTTCGCATAGGCAACCAGTACTGATAGCTCAGGACGTGTTAGCGCACGGCCACTGGCTAAACGTTCAGCCAATTCGTCGTCAGACGGTAAGAACTCTAAGGCTCTGTCTAACTTGCCTTCTTTTTCCAGATACTGGATAAAGCGGATCTGCTCTTTTAACTGCTCAGCACCACGCACTTGAGTCACAGAGATAGTACGCGTTTGATCTTTACAGTCTTGCAGTACGATGTGGCCGACTTCTTCAGTCATTTCTTCCAGTAAACGGTTACGTTGTTTCAACGTCAGTTCACCTTCAGTTACCATAGCGTTCAGCAAAATCTTGATGTTCACTTCGTTATCTGAACAGTCCACACCACCGACGTTATCCACGAAGTCAGTGTTGATACGGCCGCCGTTAGACGCATATTCGATACGACCTAACTGAGTACAACCTAAGTTACCGCCCTCGCCGACTATCTTAGCACGCAGTTCGCCACCGTTGACACGCAATGCATCGTTGGCGCGATCGCCGACTTCAGCATGAGTTTCGCGTGCAGATTTAACATAGGTACCGATACCGCCGTTCCAGATCAAATCAACAGGCATTTTCAGCAGTTCTTTCATCAGCTCAGTTGGGGTCATAGAGGTTTTCTCTGTGGCCAACATTTGCTTAATTTCTGCCGATAACGGAATGGATTTAGATGAACGTAGGAAAATACCGCCACCTTTAGAAATCAACTTGCTGTTGTAGTCTTCCCAGCTTGAACGTGGCAGAGCGAATAAACGCGCCCGTTCATCATAACTTAATGCCGTATCCGGATTCGGATCGATAAAGATATGCATGTGGTTAAAGGCTGCAACCAGTTTAGTGTGCTTAGACAACAACATACCGTTACCGAATACGTCGCCCGCCATGTCACCTATACCTAAACAGGTAAAGTCTGTGGTTTGACAATCAATACCGACTTCGCGGAAATGACGTTTAACAGATTCCCAGCCGCCTTTGGCCGTGATACCCATTTTCTTATGGTCATAACCGTTACTGCCACCTGATGCGAATGCATCACCGAGCCAGAAGTTGTATTCAAGAGAAATCGAGTTTGCGATATCAGAGAATGTCGCAGTGCCTTTATCGGCTGCAACCACTAAATATGGGTCATCTTCATCGTGACGAACCACATCCAATGGATGGACGATTTCACCGTTCAAAATGTTATCGGTAATATCGAGCAAGGCACGGATAAAGATGCGGTAGCATTCTTGACCTTCGGTGAAGAAAGCTTCACGGCCGCCTTCGGTTGGCAATTGTTTACAAACAAAGCCACCTTTAGCACCCACAGGCACGATCACAGTGTTTTTCACTTGCTGTGCTTTTACCAGACCTAATACTTCGGTACGGAAGTCTTCACGACGATCTGACCAACGCAGACCACCACGGGCCACTTTACCGTAACGTAAATGCACACCTTCAACCCGTGGCGAATAAACGAAGATCTCGAATTTCGGCAGTGGACGTGGCATTTCAGGGATCAGTGAAGGCATGAATTTAAACGAGATATAACTCTTAGATTCGCCTTTAGCATCCTGTTGGTAGAAGTTGGTACGCAGAGTGGCGTTAATCAAGTCTAAATAACGACGAATAATACGGTCATCATCTAGGCTAGACACTTCGTCTAAACGTAAATTGATCTGTTCCATAAACTTGCCCAGAGTACGGGTTTTCAGTTTAGGGTTAAATTTACGGATGAACATCTTCACCAACAAATCAGCGATTTGTGGGTAACGACCGAAGGTTTCTTCGATATAAGACTGACTGAACGTCGCATCGATTTGACGCATGTATTTGGCATACGCGCGCAGTACCGAGACTTCACGGCCCGTTAAGCCTGACGCCAGAATAATGCGGTTGAAACCGTCATCTTCTAACTTCTTTTGCCACACTTGTGACAGTGCAGTTTGGAATCTGTCTTGGCTATCGGCGATGTTGTCGGTGTTGACGACTTTAACTGTCATCAAGAAGTCTAAGATCCAGAAGGTAGAACCGTCTGAGGTCGTGACTTCATATGGACGCTCGTTGATCACGCGCAGACCAAAGTTTTCCAGCATTGGCAGCACGTCAGAAAGATGAATTGGCTCATCTTTATGGAATAGCTTTAAACGCACTTTGTTGTCGTTCAGCGCCGCTTCTTGCGGTTGATAGAACAACATGCCGAGCTTGTGTTCGTCATCCAGTGCTTCGAGCTGTTGCATGTCAACGACGGCAGAGCTTGGCAATACATCTTCTTTATAGCTTTGCTCAAACGCATTGAAATAACGCTTTGTCAGATGAGTGCCGGCTTCTTCACCGAGTGCACTGTTAAGCGCGGTGCTTAACTTATCTTCCCACGAACGTGCCGCTTCTATTAAGTTGTTCTCTATGGCAGCCACATCTACATCCATATTATTGTTATCAACTTTGACTATGTAGTGAGTGCGGGCTAGCGTCGACTCGGAGAAATAAGTCGTAAACTCTACATCTTCTTTGCTGTTAAAATGCTGGGCCAGAATACGTTGAGTATCTTGGCGGAGTTTAGTGTTATAACGATCCTTAGAAACGTACACTAAACAGGATAAGAAACGGCCAAAGCCATCTTTGCGTACAAAGAGTTTCAGCTTGTCTCTGTCTTGCATTTCTAACACGCCATGGGCCATGTGCGATAAATCATCAACATTGGCTTGAATTAGCTCGTCACGAGGTAAATTCTCAAGAATGTTTAGCAGGGCTTTATAGTCGTGTGAACGTGGGGTTAAGCCTGAACGATCTAACACACGCTGCACTTTTTCGTTCAGCAGTGGGATTTCACGTGGGCTGCGGTTATACAGGTTTGACGCATATAAACCGATAAATCTATCTTCACCAACCACATTGCCTTTCTTATCGAAACGCTTGATACCGATATAATCGACATAAGCTGGGCGATGTACGCGGCTCTTGGCACTGCTCTTAGTGAGGATCAACAAGCTGTGATCTAAGGCTTCTTTGCGGGCGCTATCGGAGAAGCTAGATAGCAACAAACCTTGCTCAGGTTGCGCTTTAGTGTGCTTGTTCATCAAACCTAAACTAGAGGCGATATTAGGCACTAACTCAACATCACCTTCGACACGATTCAAATCGTATTGGCGGTAACCTAACAGCGTAAAGTGATGATTATTCAAGTAAGTCAGGAAGTTAATCGCTTCTTCTAACTCTTGCTTATCGCCCGGGAACGGACGTTTTGGCAATTCCTTGATCATCTCACCCAACTTGGCAGACATGGCTTCCCAGTCATTGACTGATGAAGCAACATCGGCAAGCACAGACTGAATTTCGCGCTCTAATGCTTTGATATCAACAGTGCTGCTTTGACGGTCAATTTCAATCAAGAATACGGCGACATGTTCAGTGCTTTCTGGGCTCTGATTAAGATAAGTGACATTGGTCACACCGCTATCTGAACGCTCGATGGCCAGCGGAGTGTGTAACATCATGTGAGCAGTAATACCCATACGATTCAATGCCATACCAACTGAATCTACCAAGAATGGCATGTCAGGTTGGATAACTTCAATGATCGAGTGGGTAGATTGCCAGCCGTGTTTGGCCTGGCTAGGGTTGAACACTCGTAAGTGAGTGTTACCTTTTGGCGTTTTGTTCAGGGCGTTCCATAAACTGAGAACCGCACCGTATAAATCACTGTCATTACGCGCATTGAGATCGTCTTTCGACATGTGGGCATAAAGGCAGGTGGCAAACTGTTCAACTTGCTTGGCTTGTGAATTAGGGACTTTAGCGTGAATTAAACTGACTACATTTTCAAGTAGTACTGAAGGCATTGCATCTTTCAAGGCCATGTTGCTGTTTCCTTAAGCGTCTATGGCAGCGCTTTTTTCATTATTTGGATGCTTCGGCTTAACGATCTCAGATAAATTAATGTGATCTGGATCATCGCGCGAAGTTTATTACTAAAACCGCTGTATTTCGAGGAAAATTTTAGTGGTACATCCTCTTGAAATCCAGTATTCGCGTAAACAATGAATGACAAATGACCAAACAATCGATAAAGCAGACTAAGTATTCAAAAACAAATGGGGAGCTAAGCTCCCCATTTGTAGACCCTACTTAGGTTGGCGCCAGAAAACGGCGGCCAATGCAGGAAGGATAATTATGGCACCGAGCATATTTACCACAAACATGAATGTTAACAATATTCCCATGTCCATTTGGAATTTAAGTGCCGAGAAGAACCAAGTGCTGACACCAATCGCCAATGTGAGGCCAGTAAAGATCACCGCACTGCCCCGTTCGACCAACGCCTCATAGTATGCCTGTTGCACTGGCATACCGTTCGAGAGCTTAGACGACATGGTCGAGAGGATATAAATACCGTAATCCACACCGATACCGACACCCAGCGCAATAACTGGTAAGGTACTGACTGCTAAGCCAATATCCAGTTGCGTCATCAAGGCTTGTGCCAATGTTGACACCACATACAGCGGGATAATTACCGCCACAGTCGCTTTCAAGGATTTAAAGCTGATTAAACAGAGTACAAACACGGCACCATAGACGTATAACATCATAGGTAATTGCGCTTCAGCTACCGCTTCGTTGGTCGCGGCCATCACGCCTACAGGACCCGATGCCAGTTTAAACTGCAGCTTGTCGTTATCCATTTTCGCGGCGACGGCTTTCACCTTAGCGACCACAGTTTCTATGGTTTCTGCCTTGTGATCTTTCATAAACAAATACACAGGCATGACAGAACAATCGCCATTTAACAAACCAGAGGTCGTCGGAATTTGGCCAATGGCCTGCACTAAACTCGCGGTCGTGCGCGGCAGCACTTCCCACCTTGGATTACCTTCGTTAAAGCCTGCGTTCACTTTTTTAGCAACCGACGCCAGACTCACAGTCGACTCCACCCCAGGCGTATTACGCACTAACCATTCAAACTCATCAATTTGAGTCAGCACATCGTGGTAAGTACAGGCTTCAGGTGCTGCCTCAACAATCACAGTCATCACGTCGGTAGTGATGGAGAAATGATCTGTGATGAAGAAAGTATCGAGGTTATAGCGCGAATCTTGGTGTAACGCTGGCGCCCCGCCCTGTAAATCACCAATCTTCATCTGATTGGCTTGTTGCAGACCGGCAAAATACAACACCACAGTGGCAATAATCACCACTACAGCGTATTTAGGCGTCGCAAAACGTGCTAAGAAACGCCAAATCGCTTCAGTACGGACTTCTTCAGCCGTCGGCTCTGCGGTTTTATTGACTTTGATTTCAGTAAAAGAAATCACCAAAGGCAACAGGATAAGGTTAGTGAAAATGATCACGCCCACACCGAGTGATGCCGAAATCGCGAGCTCGCGAATAATCCCGATATCAATCGATAACAGGGTAATAAAACCAACAGTATCAGACAGTAATGCGACGCCACCTGGCACTAATAAACTACGAAATGCCGAAGCCGCAGCCGCTTTGGTGGTTTGTCCGTCCATCACGCGGCGCCTTACCGCGTTGATCATCTGCACCCCGTGGCTGACCCCGATGGCGAATACCAAAAACGGCACCAGAATCGACATGGGATCGAGACCAAAACCAATCACAGTCAATAAACCAAGCTGCCAGACCACAGCGGTTAAACTGCAGACGAGGGGTAAAACGGTCAGAATGATCGATTTAGAGAAGAGGTAAACCATGACGGCGGTGATCAAAATGGCGATAACGAAGAACAGTAATACGCCCTTAGCACCATCGGCCACATCCCCCGCCATCTTGGCGAAACCTATGATGTGAATTTTAACCTTGTCGGTTTCGAACTTGGCCCTAAGTTCTTTTTCGAGCTGCGCCGCAAAGGCAATGGTATCTAAGGGTTTACCTGTTTGTGGGTCAAAGTCCATTAACTGCGCCGACACCATGGCCGCACTGTAATCGTTGGCAATTAATCGGCCAACGATGCCCGCTTTTTCAATATTATCGCGCACGGTTTCGAGCCCAGATACTGAGGTCGAAAAATCCGCAGGAATAACGGGCCCGCCTGCAAAACCATCTTCAACGACTTCGGTAAAACGAGTAGAAGGCGAAAAAATCGATTTCACCTGCGCGCGGTCAACCCCTGGAATAAAAAACAGCTGATCGTGCACGTTTTTTAAGGTATCAAAATAGTTCGCATTAAAAATATTGCCGCTAGTGTCTTCCACCGCCACCATGATGCTGTTGGCGCCACCAAAATCTTTTTGATGTTTCAGGTAGGTCTGCATATAACTGTGATGCAGTGGAATGTTTTTGATGAAGGCCGCATCCATTTTGAGTTGACTGGCTTGAAAGCCTAAAAACAACGTCAAAAACACAAAAATGCCGACGACCCATGCGCGATTGCGGAATAAAAATGACTCAAATCCGTTGACCAGTTTTTCTAACATCTTCTCGGCCCTGTTATTGTAGTTTTAAAATTTTATGGCTTAAGAATAAACAGCCCTTGGCTGCCGGATAACCACATATTCCCTTGATTATCCTTCGCAATAGAGACTAAGTTTTCCCCTTGGCGACGAGTGACAATACTGCTGGTATCATCCCCATTCAGCTTAATCACTATCCCTGCATTTCCCACGAGATAAACCGCATCGTCCGACACTGACATCGCCCCATTGATTGAAGATTGCACGGGCAGTTCGATTTCATTCCACTGGCTTAAACTCACGTCAGCTTTGAATATATGACCGCGAAGGCCCATCACATACACGGCATCTTTCGTTTCAATGGCATTAAACATAGAGCCATCGTAATCAAAACTGGTACGCGCAAAGGTTTGGCCTTGATCGCTTGAAACCGCCACTAGACCCAACTCGCCGACCAGTAATAAACGTCCGTCAGTCAAGGTTAAAATACGATTAAAGTGCGGCAATAATGAAGCGCGTGCGCTCACATAGGCTGATTGATCGCTGCCTTTCAACTCCGCTAAATAGGACACATCTTCTTCGGCTAACAGCTCCTCATGGAATTCGTCGATCCAATGGGCACCACCATCGTTGGTGCGATAAAACAAACCGTAAGCCCCAATGGCGAACCCCTTGTTTTCATCTAAAAAAACCACATCAAGGAATGGCTTTTCAATCTCGGGCGAATGCATCTGCTGCTGCCAAGTTTGGCCACCATCCTGAGTATGTAAAATGGTCGCATCATGGCCCACGGCCCAGCCGAGTTTGTCATTAAGGAAAAACACTTTGGTCAACTGCGAGCTCACGGGCGTCGCCACTTGATGCCAACTGCCGTCATAAACCAGAACATGACCGCGTTCACCCACAGCCACTAAGCCTTTGCCCACGTTGGCAATATCTAAAATCAGGGATGAAGCCGCAAGCGGTTGAATTTGAGAAAAAATCGGATCAGAGGGCGTTGCAGATAACGTAGAAGGGAAAAAAGCGCCACCGAAACTTAATGCAGCAACACACTGAAGGATGCGAAACGACATACAAACTTCCTTAAACTAATGAGGGGCGCAGAGCGCCCCTTTATTTGTGGCGTATTAACGGATACCTTCGCGACGCAACGCATCGGGGGTAAAGTTAGCTTCAGTCAGTTTGGCATCGAAGTTATACATACCACTTTGGTTGTCTAAACCCATGGCGAGATAACGACGGGATTGCAAATCATGGAAGACTTCCAGCGTGTCCCATTGAGTTGGCACTTCGTAGTAGTTCAAGCCATGTGCAACAGCCACACGATACAGCTGATCACGGTTATCGTAGAGATCGGCTATCGACACTTGCCATGAATCTTCGTCAAGGTACATATCGCGCACTTTGTAAATGTGGCGCATACCGTCTTTCAACGTCGCCTTCACTTGCCATACGCGGTGTTTTTCCCAACGAACATACTCAGGATTAACATGCCCAGGTTTTAAGATTTGGTCATATTTCAGCTTGTCTGAGTGCAGTTTGTAATCGTTGTACGGAATGTAAATTTCTTTCTTGCCAACCAGTTCCCAGTTATAACGCACTGGAGAACCGTTAAACATGTCGAAATCATCCGTCGTACGCAGACCATCAGACACTGTACCCGGTGTATCGAAAGCAACGTTTGGTGCTTTACGGACACGACGTTGTCCTGTGTTATAGGTCCAAGCTTGGCGTGGCAACGCCTCTTGATCCATGGTCTCTTTTACCAATAACGCAGTACCCGCTAAACGTGCTGGCTGAGTCACCACTTGCTTAAAGTAGAACAGCGTATTGCTGGCTTTAAGCAGATCTAAGGTCATCTCTGGACGAGAATATTCGAAGCGAATTTCCTCTGAGGTTTCCACTAAGCTATAGCTACCATCGGCCGTTGGTGCAGCTTGGCTACGGGAAGTCTCGATATCGACCCCGCGAAAACGCAAAATGTGGTTCCAAATCGCTTCTAACCCATTTGCTGGGATAGGGAATGGAATACCAATAGCAGCGCCAGAAATACCATTGCCCTGTGCAATCAATTCTGCACGTGTCGCGTTAGCTTTGGTTGCGTCATAGACAAACTGCGGCACAGAAGCGCTACGGCGAGTCTTATACACATTCATCTTGTAAGTATCAGGGTAAAGTTCGAACAACTTCATCTGACCCGGTGTTAAAAAGTCTTTATATTGCGCGTTGTTAGCATTGGTAATGGTGAATTCAATCTTATCCTCAGGGAAAGGATCTGGGTGATGCATCCCTTTGGTATAACCCGCTACAGGCTTAGTGATACCACCATCCCAAGCCGGAATAGAACCGTCAGCATTACCTGCCTTTTCAGCACCTAAAGGGGTGAGCTCATTGCCAAGTTTAGCCGCTTCAGCCTCTGATACCTTAGCCATAGCGACTGGCGCTACGAGTGCAAACATCACCGCACTCGCCAATATCGTCAGTTTCTTCATTGTTTGAGTCCTTTTAGATCGAATACTTGATATTGAATGAAACATAATCACGATCTGCCATCGCATTCGTCGTACCGACACCGCCAAAGAAATTGTTATAGGAGATATCTGCACCCCAACGGTTTTGATAGTCGAAGTTAACGCCTAGCGCGACAGACTTGCGTCCTTCCGTGAACAGGAACATAGGATCCGGAGTAATACCGTCAACGTCATGGGAGAAAATGACCCGTGGCGACATATTGACCCCTGCAAAGACGTTGTTGAAATCCGCTTTTGCCACTAAACGGTAGCCCCAAGCAAAGTCAGTTGGGAACGGGTTAGTTTCAGGACCATTGTGCAAGGCTTGAATGATGCCAGGCATATCTGGATTGCCGCCAGAACGTGACGTACCAGGACCATTGAGACGTAGCTCATCGAAACCTGGCATATCGTGGATCCACACACCGCCAACCTCGGCCAACATAGTTAAGTTATCTAAACCTAAGGTTGGACCAAATAGATGGGTGAAAGTCATCTGCGCCTGTGTGGTATCAACGCGAATAAAGCCATCCACGGTTTCACCCGGTTGAACGTCTTTAATCTGTGAAATACCATCAAGATCGGGACGAAGCCCCGCATTGGCTAACTGTTGTGGCATACCGGCGAACAGCAACTCAACGTCATCAATCTGCAGTGGCTCATCTTGACGATGGGCAATCTCACCCGCGACAGACGTATCACCAATCAAAGTATTGAAGCTGAAACCGTAGAGTTTAATATCCTCTGGATAGACGATTTGCGCCTTAGAGAAGCTCTTCAGGCTGAGCAACAATTCACGATTAATGTTGCCCGAGTTTTGGCCTACAGTTGCCAGATCTGACAACAATGCGCCCGTGCTAAAATCAGCAGCAGTACCGCTGATCAGTGGACGACGGCTATGGTAATTCATGAAATAGAAACCAAATTCGGTTTCACCTAGCTCAGGCGCGTAATAACCCAGCTTGATACCGTATTGGCCATCATTGCTTGGTTCTTCTTCATCCTGCACTAGCGTCACTTTCGTTGGGTAGGCTAAAGCCATAGAAACCAATTGCTGCGTCGGAATAGATTGGCCGCTGGCGATCATGCCCGCTAAACGCTCATATTCTTGCATCACAAAATCTAAGTTGATGTCAGGGTTAGCGTTAAAACCAAGCTGAGCGTTTTGAGCATAACCCCCAAAACCGGCAAAATCGTTAGTCGCAAAAATGGAGCCCGGAGTTGGGACCCAAATAGGTTGCCAATCATATTGATAGAATGCTTCAACCGTTAACGAATCTGTCAGGCCAAGGGATGCCCACACCATACCTTGCGGTCTAAACGCTTCTTTTAACTCAGCACCAGGTGCGTTAAGAATGTTCAAATCCACGGCGTTAATTTCACTGATCCCATGGGCAATCAGTGTACTTTCACCCCATGACACCACTTGATTACCAACACGAATAGATAATGGATTCGCACCCTCATTCAAATCGAAGTTGGCATAGACAAACGCATCTAATAAACGGATATCTTTACATTGTACTTCTGAAGCGCGGCTATCTTCGCAAGGGTCAAATTCTTTACCCGTGATCGGATCGTTGTAGTCATAATTGCCATCGTTCAGTTTACGATCATAAAAATACATACCGCGGGCGAACAAACCGTAGTTTTTGTATTTCAACGATAATTCATGCAAACCTTTGACGATCTCAGACGTAGTATCGCCTTGAGAATAAAGTAAGTTACTTAAGTCATTGTTGCTGGAATACGACCCAGGCTGGGCCCAAATCTCAGCTGAAGTATATTTTGTATTGCCAAATGCGCTGTAATTAGACCAATCGAATTGGGGTTGATTCACCTTACCAATTTGACCTTCCCAATCGCGCGCCCCAACACGCCAGCTCGCACCAGCAGTCCAAGTTGAGTCAAATGTGCCCTCAACCTCTCCCCAATCAAAAGATATTGCATTAACGCTTGGGATCATTAACAAACTCAATGCCGACGCCACCCCCAAAGCAAGCGCCGATTTGTTAAAACTATTTTTAACAATTTTCATTTTAGCTCTCCGTACCCTGCTGGATTCTTTGTTTTAGGAATTACAACCAACATCTTGTTAGCTCACAGGTAACATCATTGTTACAGCAATTAATCCCCTTGGGCAAGGCGCAGTTAGAGAAAATTTTCTAAAGAATTAAGCATGTAGACACATTTGTGCCAGCAGTTGAAAAGGTGGGATTTAAATTAGAGAAAAGCGGGAGAGAAATGAAGCGGGAAAAGATATCAAAAAATCATATAATTCATTAACATATTTAAAAACTAAATATCACAAACCGAGCCTGATAATCAGCCGACCGTTTAAAGTAATTACTCTAAGCGCAAATAAACAAATTCAGACTAGACTCGATTTAATGAAACAAATTGTCCCTTGTCATCTAAAACCAATTTGAAATAGCCTTGAATGCCATTTTCGGTTAAAAAACGTCTGAAATGACGGCCATTAATCCACAAAATACGTCCTTGCGTTTCGCGGACTTCAATTTTATCAGCAAGCCCTTGATAGTAAGGTAAGAAATCTCGATAACTGATCGTTAGTTTGAAATACAATTCCATAATATCAGGGCGGCATCGATTGCCGCCCTCCTCCTACAAACCGCTATTTTGCCAATGCCTTAGAGACTTTTTCGTACATATCCTTAGATAAGTCAGGTAAAGCCAAAAGTTGCCCTAAACAGGCTTTTATTAAGGTTTGACGGCCTAAGTCGAATTTATGGAACTGGATCAATGGCGTCACCATACGCGCCGCAACCTGCGGATTGAGCTTATTAAGGATCATTAAGCATTCAGTTAAGAAGGCATAACCCTTACCGTCTTGACGGTGGAATTGATAAATATTCCCCGCCGCAAAACTGCCCACTAACGCACGCACTCGGTTTGGATTACTCATACTAAATCGCTTGTGCTGTTGTAATTGACGCAGACGTTCAATCACATCTTGTGCATTATGGGTTGCTTGCAACATGAACCATTTATCCATTACCAATGGCGTGTCTTGCCAACGCAGCTCAAATGCGGTCATCAACTCATCGCGACAAGGCAAATCGCCCACGTTCGCCGCAGTCAGTGCGCCGAGGGAATCAGTCATATTGCTGGCTTTATCAAACTGAGCAATCACTAACGCTTCTGCCTCATCCGGCACCCGTGCTAACCAAGTTAAACACTGATTTTTAAGCGCTCTTGCCTGCGTGCTATCGACTGGTACCAAAGAGCGATAGAGCACGATCAATTCATCTTCAGAGTGTGAAGCCATCTCTGTTAACACAAATTCACGGGCCAAGGCTAACGCATCGAGATCAACGCTCTCTGTTTGCTCAATCAAAGCAGATGCCGTAGGTATGGCTAAGATTTCGGCAATCAATGCAGGGTCAAGTTCAGTGTCTAACAATACGCCTTTAAAACTATCGCGCACCCGGGGATCGAGCGTCATCGCTTGTTGCTGCTGTAAACTCGCCACATTTTGCCAAATCGCTTGGCTCACTAAGGTCACTGAGGCTTCCCATCGCGCCACTTCGCTGCTGGCAAAACGCATCAAGTGAACCAGTTGATCCACATTGAATCGGTATTGTAATTTAACGGGCGCGGAGAAGTTTTGCAGTAACGAAGCCACCGGTTTATGACTTAACCCCTCAAAGCTAAACACTTGTTCAGCTTGGGTAAAGTCGAGAACTTCATTCACTAAAGAGTGGCCCTTGGCATCTAAGAGTTCGATACTGAACGGGATATGCAAGGGGGATGCACAGTTCGCTAAACTTTGTTTAAGGGTTAATTGGTAAACGCCCGTTAGCGCATCGAAACTGTCCATCGCAGTCACAATCGGCGTGCCTGCTTGGCTATACCATAAACGGAATTGGGTTAAATCCACGCCACTGGCATCTTCCATTGCCGCCACAAAATCATCGCAGGTGACCGCTTGTCCATCGTGGCGTTTAAAATACAGTTTCATCCCCGCCTGAAACTTTTCTTCGCCGAGCAAAGTGTGCATCATGCGGATCACTTCAGCGCCCTTGTTATACACAGTGACTGTGTAGAAATTATTCATCTCAATCACAGATTCTGGACGAATAGGATGGGACATAGGGCCAGAATCTTCAGCAAACTGTTGATTCTTGATCACTTTAATTGCGTGAATTCGATTCACCGCGCGTGAACCTAAATCGGAGCTGAATTCTTGATCGCGAAAAACCGTTAAGCCTTCTTTTAAACTTAACTGGAACCAATCACGGCACGTCACGCGGTTTCCGGTCCAATTATGGAAATACTCATGGCCTACAACCGATTCAATACCGTGATAATCCTCGTCGGTGGCCGTTAAGGTATCTGCGAGCACATATTTAGTGTTGAAGATATTTAAGCCTTTGTTTTCCATCGCTCCCATATTGAAAAAGTCGACGGCAACTATCATGTAAATATCTAAATCGTACTCGAGGTCAAAACGACTCTCATCCCAAGCCATGGATTTTTTAAGCGACGCCATCGCATGGTGCGCTTTATGTAAATTACCTTTATCGACGAACACTTGCAGGATCACTTTACGGCGACTGCGGGTAATGAACTCATCTTGCAACAGATCAAAATCGCCAGCGACTAAGGCAAACAAGTAAGCCGGTTTTGGAAACGGATCTTGCCAGCAAACATAATGGCGACCGCCCTCTAATTCGCCTTGATCAATCAAATTCCCGTTACTCAGTAAAAACGGGAATGCGGCGCTATCGGCTTCGATACGAACTGTGTATTTAGCTAATACATCGGGACGGTCGAGGAAATAAGTGATCCGTCTAAAGCCCTCAGCCTCACATTGCGTGCAGTAGGCACCATCGGACATATACAGGCCTTCAAGGCTTGAATTGGCCTCGGGATCGAGCTTAGTGATAATATTCAGTTCAAACTCATCAAGCGCCGTTTCTAAGACTAATTGACCCGCGCTAACATGGTAAGGCACTGCCTCGCCGTCAACCGTCAACGAGACAACAGTTAAGTCTTCACCATCTAACACTAAGGCATGGGTATGTTTTGAAGTGCGTTTTATACGACTGATCGCCTGCACTTGAGTTTCATTGCCCGCCAGATTAAAAGCTAAGTCGATCGTTTCTATCGTAAAAAGTGGCGCTTGATAATCTTTTAAGTATTTTGCTTGAGCTTGTGTCATTTCGATCCCTTTAACGCTGATCTAAATAAGAAAAAACGCGCCATAAGCGCGTTTTGATATTGGATAAATCGACTCGACTAGCGCCTACTTAGCACTAGTTTTAGCCAGTTTTTGCGCATCAGCCATATCTAAAGTGATATAAGCGGTTTCGTCTAAAAATGCGTCTGGCAATTCGGCGTCGTCTTTAATGTCTTCCATTGATTTAACCGGTGCTAAACCATTGGCGACTCGACGCTCGTTTGTTCTGTCGAGGACTTTCTTCTCATCGGCTTCGCGGGAGGCAATGCGCTCACTTTCAACCAGAGAAACTGTCTTCTCTTTGTGGTGCTTTTTAAAGTCGGCAATATCTTGATTGATATAAGCAAACTCTACACTGCTTTTGATGCGGTTAAGGTGCTTGGCCTCAAGGCTAGTCACTAACTCAGGCGTCACATCATTGAGCGTACCATATTGTGCCATTGGCACTTTATCCCAAGGCAAGGCATTTTTCTCTTCAGCTTCGCCGTACTCACCTGGCTCTAACGCACTTGGGTAAGCAATATTGGGTGTCACACCTTTAAGCTGTGTGCTGCCGCCATTGATCCGATAGAACTTTTGAATCGTGTATTGCACATGACCAATTGGCTTTTGATACATATCGTAGATACGGCCTAAGCTCTTATGCTGCTGCACTGTACCTTTACCAAAGCTAGATTCACCAACAATCAGCGCGCGGTCATAATCTTGCAATGCGGCAGCAAAAATCTCAGAGGCTGAAGCACTGTAACGGTCAACCATCACAGTCAACGGGCCCGCATAACTGGTTTTGCCATCGTTATCACGGTGCGCAGACACACGGCCATCGGCATCACGAATTTGCACCACAGGGCCCATATCGATAAAGAGTCCCGTCAGCAACACGGCTTCTGTTAATGCACCACCACCGTTACCTCTAAGGTCGATGACTATGCCTTCAACTTTGGCTTCGTTTAACTTCACTAGCTCTTTTTCAACGTCCTGTGACAGGTTCATGTAGAAACCAGGAATATGGATCACACCGACTTTGCGATTAGCGTACTCGCCATCTTTAGGTTCAATCACCTTAGAGGTTGCCGCTCTGTCTTCAAGACGAATTTTATCGCGTACTAAGGTAACGTCGAATGGCTTAGCATTCGAACCGCCTTTCTTCGGTAAAATTTGCAGTACAACTTTACTGCCCTTAGGCCCTTTGATCAGATCAACCACGTCGTCTAAACGCCAGCCGATCACATCAACAATTTCACCGCCTTCTTGACCGACGCCGACAATCTTGTCTTCTGGCGACAGTTTTTCGCTGCCAGCCGCAGGGCCGCCAGCAATTAAGCTTTTAATAACAGTGTAATCGTCTTCAAGTTGCAGTTGAGCACCAATCCCTTCAAGGCTTAAATTCATTTCCATTTGGAAACGTTCAGCATTGCGTGGCGACAGGTAACTCGTATGCGGCTCAATGCTGCGTGAGAAGGCATTCATCACGCCTTGGAACACGTCTTCACTGTTGGTTTGAGTCAAACGTTTGATGGCGTTGTTGTAACGCTTTTGCAGGATCTCAACAATCTCAGGCCATTTTTTACCTGTGAGTTTCAGATTTAGCGCATCGTATTTAACACGTTGACGCCATAACTCATTGATCTCAGCTTGATCTTTTGGCCATGCCGCATCATCACGGTCGTATTCATAGGCATCGCCGGGGGCGGAGAAGTCCATCTCTTTATCCAGTAGAGATAAAGCATAGACAAAGCCTTCATAACGACGCTTTTGAACAATATCAAACATTTTATAGGCAGGCTCAAGTTCACCAGAACTGAGCATGTCATCGAATTGGGTAGCATAAGGTTTAAAGCTATCGACATCCGCTTGGGTTAACACATTGCGGCGATAGTCTAACTGCTGCAGGTAACGGTCAAAAATTTGCGTAGAAAAGGCATCATCAAGATTAAATCTATGATAGTGCGAACGAGTGTATAAGTCCGTTACCCTTTTGCTCGCGACCTTATGTTGCGCTTCCTGCTTGAGAGTGGGTAACTCGCTGATTTGAATCGTGGGTGGTACGGCCCAAGCCGAGAATCCGACAAAAACAGTGGCGATCGAGGTAGCCAAAGTGAGTTTTCGCATCAACAAGTTACTCCGTTTTAAAAAATGATTACAGCAGGATATGTTCTGCTCTAACTTTAATCGTTAGGCCACTATCAAGCTGAACATGAATATCTTCCTTGTTAATATCAGTAATCACACCGGCTACGGGTGTCATACCTAACTTAACATTGACGCGTTGTTTTTTCGTTAAATCAGTCAATTGTGCTTGGACATAATTTACGACTGGCGCTGCAGCTTTAGGCGCAGGCTTAGCAGGACGCTCAGTTTTAGCACGTTGAGGAACAGCCACCTTTTTAGGTGCTTTCTTCGCCGCAGGCTTAGGTGCGAGTGCTGCACGTTTCGCTTTCGCTTTATCCTGACTCTCTTTCAACATGGCTTGAGCATGGTCAATGTGCTCTTGCTCTAACTCGCCGCAAGGTTCGCCATCCAGATTAACGCGTTGTGCGCCCGCTTTAACGCACTTTAAATAGCGCCAGCTGCTGGTGTAACGTCTTAAGGCAACTCTGAGCTGAGTTTTACTGACTTTAGAATCATCAGCCAACCTTTCAGCCAAATCTTGAAACAATCCGATTTTTAATGGCTTAGTTTCACCTTCAGCAATAAAGCACAAAGGAAATGTTTCATACAAATACGCCAAAATTGCATTGGTGTCGGTCAACTTTTCTGTTGATTCCATCATTACTTCCACAGTCAAAAAGGGACATCGATTCGAGGTGATATATATCAACTTCTTACGTGTCGTTTATCTTCGTTAAACTCAATATTGAGTCAACGTACAAATTAGCATCCTAGCCGCGTTTACTAAAGTTAAAAAAAATATACCTTAACAAATTTTTACAGCTCAAAACACTAAGCTTATTCATTGCATGCGAATCAAACCAGCTTAATGCGTGCAGGCGCATATTATAAGGCGCACGCCACCGATTGCGACTATGAATTATGCGTTATTGTACGCAAATTAATCAAATAGGCAGTTTTCAAAACTTTTAACCAGTAATTCCAGCCCCTTTTGGTCTTCTTCGTCGAAACGATCGAAGATTGGGCTGTCAATATCGAGCACGGCAACCACGTTACCTTGAGCACAAACTGGCACAACGATTTCAGAATTACTGGCAGAATCACAGGCAATATGGCCATCAAATTGATGAACATCGGCCACTCGCTGGGTTTGATTGGTGAATGCCGCCGTACCACACACGCCTTTTCCTAGCGGAATGCGTGTACAAGCCACTTTACCTTGAAATGGGCCTAATACGAGTTGTTCGCCACGCATAACGTAGAATCCCACCCAGTTCAGCTCAGTTAAATTATCATTGAGTAAGGCTGAAAAATTCGCCATTGCCGCAACAAGGTCGTCTTCCCCTTCCAACAAGGCCAAGGCTTGACGGTTAAGTGACTCATAAAATTTCGATTTCATTACATTTCCTAACAATTTTATTCTGCTGCTTCGGTCTTTTTAGCCGCTTTTTTCGCAGCAGGTGGATTCGTTGGCGTACTATTAACCTGAACGACACCTTTAAGCAAGTTCGTCAGCTCATCTTTATTGTTAGCAAAATAGAATGCGAGCTTTTCGCCCACGCTTTCATCTATACCTAAATCAGCTTTTTGAATGAAGGGGATAAGGTTATCGGCGATATCGAGCATCTTATCGTAGGCATCAGCCTCCTTCTTAGATGTGAATGTCATCTTTTCAACCCCTTCTCTGACCACGACAAACTGTGTTATTACTGCCATGACTGCCCTCGCACTGTTTTTATATACAGTAACTAGAGTGACATAGATTGAACTTGTGATGCAAGTGTTCTGATTAATCTGATATTATTAGCGTACTTTCGTTGCCAAGATTATAAAGCGCTAGACTGTGCAGAACGGCTGATTAGCACTACACTTTGCACCGATCTCGCTGTTATTACTCCTATTTAGGCTAATATATATTTTTATATGCATGAAAACGCAGCAGAAAATTCAGTAATCCTTTGCCGTTCCTGCGATTTAGCAGTCCGCAAACGTGCCTTGCCAAGCGGTGTCAGAGCCCTTTGCCCCCGTTGCAGCACTGCACTTTATGACACTCCTTACTGCTCTGTAAATGGCATGCTCGCCCTATGTATCTCGGCACTAGTATTTTATTTTCCTGCCAATTTTTTACCCGTACTCGAAATTCACTTTTTCGGCAGCATTCGCACCACCACGGTTTTTCAGGGCGCGTTTGCGGTATTTGACCAAGGTTATTGGGTCGTTGGTTTAGCCGTGCTTGCCGCCGCTGTGATTGGTCCAGGCTTATTACTGTTGTCGATACTGACGCAGATTTTGATTGTGAAATGGGGACTGAGTCGTCTTTTTTGGCGTAACTCATTAAAGCAATTATTGAAGTTTCATGGCGTATTGTCGCAGCTCACTATGCTGGAAATTTATGTGATCAGCTTTTTGGTTTCATCGTTCCAGCTTTCTGATTTTTCGGATATTTATTTTGGTATGGGCACATTTTGCTTCACTATGTTGTTTCTCGTGACCTTGTTTCTGCAACGAGAGTACGACTTAGAGCACATGTGGACGTTATTGGAAGGTCATCGCTGATATGAAGCAACAAGGTAAAGATATCGGCCTGTGTTTGTGCAAGGTGTGCCGCCAGCTCAATAGTAGTGACCTCACCCATTGCCAGCGCTGTGAAGCTGAGTTACAGGTCAGGGACTATTCCAGCCTGCAAAAAAGTTGGGCTTTGTTGATTACCGCTGCCATCTTGCTGGTGCCTGCCAACATTTACCCTATCACTATGCTGACCAACCAAGGGCAAGTGCGGCACGACACCATTTTTTCGGGCATTTTGCATCTAGTGCATTCAGATATGTTGCCCATTGCCGTGATAGTTTTTACTGCCAGTATTTTAGTGCCATGGATTAAAATCATCGGCTTATCCATTTATCTGTGTGCCATCAGCTTTGATATTCCGATTTCAAAAAAGAAATTGATGGTGGGTTTTCACATCATCGAATGGATTGGTCGTTGGTCTATGCTCGATTTATTTGTCATCTCAATCACAGTGGCATTAGTGAATATGGGACAACTACTCGACGCTAAACCCGCGCCTGCCGCGACCGCATTTGCCTTGGTTATTCTGTTAACTCAGTTAGCCGCAAAAGTGTTAGACACTCGTTTACTCTGGGATCGATTGGAACCTCAAGATGACACAAATTGAATCGCCGAAAGTTGTAAAGAAAAAACTCTTTTCGCCCATTTGGCTACTGCCTATTGTCGCGTTGGCATTGGGTGCGTGGCTGGGCATTAAGAGCATTAAAGAATCGGGCGTTGAAATTCAAATTCACTTTCCGAGTGCAACTGGGATTGACGTAGGTAAAACCTTGGTCAAATACCAAGGCTTGACTGTCGGTAAAGTCAAAGACATAGGAATAGATGAAGATCTCAAGGGCGTGAACGTCAAGGTCATGATGGACTACCGTGCTAAGCCTTTCTTAAATAAGGAAACTCTCTTCTGGCTGGTCACCCCTAAGGCCAGTATCACAGGTGTTGAAGGCTTAGATGCGTTGTTTTCGGGTAACTACATCGCGATTCAACCGGGCAAAGGTAATGCGTCAACCTTCTTCGAGGCTGAACGCCAACCGCCGCCGATGCAAATCGGCTCAGAAGGTGTGATGGTCGAACTGACCTCAGACAAACTCGGTTCGTTGGATGTTGGCTCGCCAATATTTTTCCGCCAAATCCCTGTGGGCAGTGTGGTTAGCTATCGTTTAGATGGTAATCAAAGAGTCATCATCAGCGCTTTTATTCAAGAGCAATACGCGCGATTAGTGAAGAAAAACTCCCACTTTTGGAATGTCTCCGGCGTCAAAATTGATGCATCACTGACAGGCGTTAAAGTCAGCTCTGAGAGTTTGGCATCCATTCTGGCTGGCGGCGTGAGTTTTAGCTCTGATGATAAAGCGGATATTGCCAAAAACGGTGACATTTTTTCGCTTTATGATTCAGAAACCACAGCCCTTGGCGGCATAGAAATAAACCTGACCATGGCTGATGCTAACGGTGTCGACAAAGGCACTCGTATTGTTTATCGCGGCATCAATATCGGCAGCATTTTAAGCAAGCAACTCACCGCGAATGGCGTAATAGCCGTGGCTAAGTTTGAACCTCAATACGGTTCACTGTTAACTAACGACGGGGTGTTTTGGCTTGAAGGTGCCGATATTTCCCTCTCAGGCATTAAAAATCCAGAGCGTTTACTGACGGGTAGCGTGATCAACTTCCTGCCAGGCATTAATACTAAAACGGCTATGCCAAGCAGTTTTGCCTTGCAATCAAAGGCGCCTGACTTACTGCAATCGAAGAAGCGTTTCTTGACCTTAACCTCAGCCGAAAACATGGGCATTTCAGCGGGCGCCGAAGTTCGCTTTAAGCAAATCCCCATTGGCTCTGTGCTTGCGGTTAAGTTAACCAAAGATTTATCGGCGGTAGATTATCAACTCGAGCTACAACCTGAGTTTGCAGGCCTTATTCGCAGTGACAGCTATTTTGTGCCTGAGTCAGCATTAACGGTAAACGCATCGTTAGATGGTGTCTCAGTCAAAGCAAGGGATTTTACAACGCTAACTCAAGGTGCAGTTAGCTTGATCCAAGGCCACAGCGATACGCCACTCGCCGCCAACAGCGCCCTCACCTTGTTTAGCTCAGTGGATGCTGCGACAGCCTTCTATGATCGTCAGCAACAAGTGCATCTGACCTTAATCAGTCAAGATGGCGCTGATGTCAGCCAAGGCTCACCGATTTACTATAAAAAGATGCGAATTGGAACAGTTGACTCAGTGAACTGGCAAAGTAAGACCGAAGACTTCGCTATCAAGCTCGCTATCGACAAACAGTTTCAACCCTTGCTGAAAAAGCCAAAAGTATTCTGGCGTAACAGCGCTGTCGATATCAGCGCCAGTCTTGCCGGTATTGATGTTACGGTCGCGCCGCTTCAAGGAGCATTAAAAGGCAGCATTAGTTTGGGATTGCTTGATAGCAGTGATAAAGCCAGCAATGCAGCTAACTTAAAACTCTATGAAAGCAAGCAGTTGGCATTAACTCAGGCGCAGGCAATTCGCCTCACCTTACCCGCTTCAAGCAAGCTTACCGCCAAAGCAGCGATCCGCTATCAAGGTCATCAAGTAGGTGAAGTGTCGCAGGTGAAACTCAATGCCGATCTCAATACACTCACTGCAACTGCCTATCTCTACGGCGAATACGCCGAACATTTCAGCCGCAGCGACTGTGAATATCATTTAGTGGATGCGCAAATTTCTCTGGCGGGAATTAAAGCGCCAGAAACCTTGTTAACTGGCCCTTATATCGGTGTGCTACCGGGTACAAGCAGTCAAAAAGCGACCCAGTTTGTTGCCAACCTCGCTGCCAGCAGTTATGCCAACGTTGACGAAGATGCGCTTAAATTCGTCTTAGAAGATAACAACTTAGGCTCGATGAAAGTCGGCACACCTATCTTCTTCCGTGGTATCAAAGTCGGTCAAATCGATGGTTATCACCTGTCGACACAGGGCAATAGCGTGCTGATGCAAGCCCATATTGAGCCGCAGTACAGTCACTTAGTGAATCAAAGCAGTCAGTTCTGGGATGCTTCTGGAATTAAAGTCGATGTTGGCCTCTTTTCAGGTGCTCAAATCGAAGCGGGCTCGCTGGAAACCATACTCGCTGGCGGTATTAATGTCGCGACTAAGGACACGACTCAAGAGGGTAATCGTTTAGCAGCAGGAACAGTATTAAGATTGCAACACAAAGCCGAAAACGAATGGCAGGAATGGGCACCGGCCCAGTAATTCTTTTCATCAAAATACTTACACCAACGCACGAATATTAAAGCTCTTACAAATCAATCAGGCGCATTATGCGCCTGATTGATTATTTAGCTTATCGAACTGTTATTGGCACATTACAGGTGCTCAAGACCCTTACCATCCTATTAACCATAAAACCAATAGCAAACGGCGATCGCGGCGCTGATCCCCGCAAAGTCCGCAGTTAACCCGCAGGCTAAGGCGTGGCGGCCATGGCGAATACCCACAGAACCAAAATACACGGCGAGAACATAAAAAGTAGTTTCAGTGCTGCCCTGAAAAATCGCCGCTAATCGGCCAGCAAAAGAATCGACGCCGTGATGATCCATTGTCTCGAGCATCATGGCTCTGGCGCCTGAACCACTAAAAGGCTTCATCAGCGCGGTCGGCATAGCATCGACAAAACGCGTATCAAAACCCAATATCCGCACGCCACTGGCAATCAAGTGCAACAGATAATCCAAAGCACCGGATGCGCGCAGTAAACCTATAGCTAATAGCATGGCGAGCAAATAAGGGATCAACTTAATAGATTGAGCAAAACCCGCCTTCGCCCCTTCAATAAACTCATCATAAACCGCCACTTTGCGGATGCCCGCAACAATCACAAAGGTAAAAACCAGTAACAGCAAGATACCGTTACCCATTGCCGTCGACACTGTGCCAATGGCTTCAGCACTTAAGGTCATCAGATAAAAACCACTCGCCACTAGGCCAGAGAGCATCAAGGCGCCATAACCGAGCACCACTGAGTTCAATAACGAAATCCGCTGCACTAACGCCACTACCAACAAACCCGCCAATGTCGAGGCCGAGGTTGCCAGTAAAATCGGTAGGAAAATATCCGCAGGCGCGGCTGCACCTTGCTGGGCACGGTAAAGGAATACTGTCACAGGCACTAAGGTCACAGAGGAAGTATTGAGCACTAAAAATAGGATTTGTGCATTAGTCGCCACGGTTTTTAGCGGATTTAAACTCTGCAAATCATGCATTGCCCTTAAACCAAGCGGCGTGGCGGCATTATCTAAACCAAAAATATTCGCCGTTAAATTCATCGTGATACTGCCAAAGGCGGGATGGCCCTTGGGCACTTCTGGCATCAAGCGGCGCAGTAAGGGTTCAAACACAAAGGCGATGGCGCCGACTACTCCGGCCTTCTCGCCCACCTGCATCAATCCCATCCATAGGGAAAGTACGCCAATCAGCCCAAGGGAAATTTCGGCGGCAAGCTTAGCACTCGCAAATAATGCAGCGACCGAAGCCGATAGGACTTCTATGTGCCCATTGAACAGTTGCACCGCTATTACCAGCAATGCCGTAACAAAGAAAGCTAACCACACGCGATTCAGCACGCTAATCCCCTTATTTTTATTTGTTTTTATTCTATTAGCTCATGACTACTGAGTGCTAGCTTTATGGCGACTCATTCCATTATTGCGGCAATCGTCCGTGCATAAACATTAAACCATCAAAACGGCTGAGGCACTTGGGATAAAATCTCAGACCCAATAAGGGATTATGATATACTCGCGCCAGTTGATACACAGTCTATTTTCCTATGGTTCAATGAAATCAATGGTTCAATTAAATCAAAATTTTATCGATACAATCACCCAAGAACTCCCCGCCCATTTATCCATGGACGAGTTTATTGCCGCTTGCGACAGGCCGCTTAGACGTTCAATTCGGGTCAATACCTTAAAAATCAGCAGCGACGACTTTAAGACTCTGATGCAACCTAAGGGCTGGACGTTTGATCCTATTCCTTGGTGTGAAGACGGATTTTGGATCAGTTACGATGAAGAAGAACAACTCGGCAATGCCTTAGAGCACATTCAGGGCTTATTCTACATTCAAGAAGCCAGCTCTATGTTGCCGCCAACCGCACTTTTTACGCCTAGTGCATTTACGACTAGTACAAAGTGGCAGTGCGTTCTCGATCTCGCCTCTGCGCCGGGTTCAAAAACCACGCAAATGGCCGCATTGATGCAAAACCAAGGTTTATTGGTGGCGAATGAGTATTCGGCGAGCCGAGTGAAAGTATTGCACGCCAATATGCTGCGCATGGGCGCAAGCCACTGCGCCCTCACCCATTTCGATGGCCGCGTGTTTGGCGAATACCTGTACGAAAGTTTCGATGCAGTGCTCATTGATGCGCCCTGTGGCGGCGAAGGCACTGTGCGTAAAGACGCCGATGCGTTAAAATATTGGAGCCTTGACGATGTGTTGGCGATTAGCGAAACCCAAAAAGCCTTAATCGAATCAGCGTTTCTCGCCCTGAAACCCGGCGGCAGTTTGGTCTACTCAACCTGCACCTTAAACCGCCTCGAAAACCAAGGCGTGTGCGAGTATTTAAAGCAAGTCTACGGCGATGCCGTGCAATTTGAATCCTTAAGCGATTTATTTGATGGCGCTGAGCGAGCCACGACTGCCGAAGGCTTCTTGCATGTCTGGCCACAGATTTACGACAGTGAAGGTTTCTTTGTCGCTAAATTGACAAAAACTGCCTCTGTGCCGCGGTTACAACCAGAGCCTAAACTGCAGAAAAACTTCCCCTTCACGACCGCATCAGCGAAACAAGCTCAAGGGATCAAAGACTATTTTCAGCAGGATTTAGGTATCAGCTTACCAGACGAACTCATCATGGTTCGCGATGATGAATTCTGGCTATTTCCACATGAATTCAACGCTTTTATCGGCCGTATGCGCTTTCAGCGTATTGGCATTAAACTCGCAGATAACAGTAAGCACGGTTTTAAAGTCCGCCATGAAGCGATTATTGCTTTAGCGGGAAAACAACTTAGCCCAACGGCAAAAACGGTCGATGTGAGCGATGTTGAAGCTAAAGAGTATTTAATGGGGCGAGATATTCCCTTAGCCACCGCAGGCAAAGCCCAAGGTGAAGTGATCGTCTGTTATGGCGGCGCGCCATTAGGCATGGCGAAACATTTAGGCAATAAGTTAAAAAACAACCTGCCCAGAGACTTAGTGAAAGATAAAGTGTTATTGCTACCAGAACAGACAAAATCGTTATAGTTCTGCTGTTTTTTAGCGATAAATAACCTAAAAAAGGGGAAGGTGAACGCGACTCTAGGGCAAAAGCTCGACTACACTGAGTCTATTGTAAAGCGCACTGCATGGCGCTTTCACCTGTAGCGCACGGCTCTTCAACGAGCCATTCCCCTAGGCCCAAACAGCTTTCATCGTTTTGGGCCTTTTTTTATGCCAGTGTCTTTTTACATGAGCCTTTATGTCTCAGTATTGGCAATCGCGCAATCGCATAACATGGGTCAAAGCACTTAAAGCTAACGGCCGACTAAACGCGCCGCATCTTTGAATAAATTAAAGAAGTTATTACTGGTGTACTCAGCAAGATCCTCGTAGCGCTCACCTCTAAGCTCGGCCACAAACTCAGCAACATCACGCACATAAGCGGGCTGGTTCTCTTGACCACGGTGTGGAATAGGCGCCAAATAAGGCGAATCCGTTTCAACCAGCAGGCGATCCTGTGGCACTTTACGGATAACAGTGCGAAGTTCACCGGCATTTTTAAAGGTGACTATGCCTGATACTGAAATGTAAAAGCCAAGGTCAATCGCCGCTTTCGCCATTTCCCAATTCTCAGTAAAGCAATGCAGTACGCCGCCAACTTTATCCGCGTTGCCCTGCTTAAGCATAGTGATCGTGTCTTCACGCGCATCGCGAGTATGGACAATCAAAGGTTTATTCACTTCGACCGCAAGGGCGATCTGCTGCTCAAAACATTGTTGTTGCAGCAATTTAGTTTCGTCGGCATAAAAATAATCTAGGCCAGTTTCACCAATCGCGACCACTTTAGGATCGGTGGCAAAGCGGCGGATTTGCTCAACATCAAGCCCTTCTTTAACGTCTAATGGATGCACGCCCGATGACAAAAATACCTGATCGAAGGCTGCAACTTTATCTCGCATCGATTCAAATCCCTGCTGGCGCACGTTGACGCATAGCATATAGTCCACGCCACGGGCTTTCGCGCTGGCCAGAATATGTTCTAGGGTTTGTTGATCAGGCGCCGCTTTAAGGCGATCGAGATGGCAGTGTGAATCAATAAGCACAGGGATTTCCAAGCTGAATAACAAAAGGACGACAAGGATACCCAGCCAAGGGATCGAGGTCAAATTCCACGGAGGCGAAGTATCAGTTTAGAGTGTGGGCCAATGTTAAAACTAGAACAGTTAAACGAGAGCCACGCTTAAAGCAGAGCGTTTAAACCTAAGTAACATTTAAACCTAAGTAACCTTCAAACCAGAGCAATAATGCGGGCCAACTTACATAGTGCAGGTTAGATCGCCGGAGGCCAGTTCGCGGGACAGTAATTTTTCGATGTGGTGTTTATGGCTATCGGGCTCAGAAACAATTTTAATGCCAATGCCTACAGGACGGCCGCCCGAAGCACCTAAGGGATTGATCCATACCACGACACCGCGAAATTCATTCGTTATGGTCGCGCCCGGTAAGCGATACGCAATCGTCAGCGGCTGGCCAAGGTAATGCCCTTCACTGGTGGCAATGAATAATCCTGCCGGCTTAATAAAAGGCATATAGGCACGATATAGCTGATGTAAGGTATCAAAATTAACGACGAGATCTACCATGGCATATTACTTATTTGTTATCTCTCTATATTCTAAGACATAACTTTGACACAAGGCCAGATAATTGACGCTCGGCATTGTACTTAAGCTATGACACATTCCCATGATCTTGGCCGCCAAGTTCCCGAGCTGCGCATGGATAAACGCATCTTGGTGGCTATTTTTCAGTAACACCTGTCGTATAAGCAGGTATAAAACCTTAAGAACATCAATTATTTGTTGTTCACTTATAGTTAACAAACTAGCACACAGATGACCAGACGACAAACTTTGGGCCCAATCTTTGCGAAACTGTAGCAAGGATTGATAACGGCTCTGTTGACCACCTTCAGACTGCAAGCTCTCTGCCAACTTTAGCGGTCCACCCACCACACTCAAGCACCAAGTAACATCCTCTTGGATATCACATTGTTGCGCTAACCAGTTTTTGATGATTTCTCGACTTGGCACAACGAAGGGAATGCGCTGACAACGGCTGCTGACCGTCGCCATTAAACGTGCAGGCGTATCCGACTGCAATATCAGTAAAGTGTCTTTACCCGGCTCCTCAAGGGTTTTAAGGAGAGCGTTGGCGGCAGCGGAGTTAAGCCGCTCACTATGATGAATAATCGCCACTCGCATGCCACTTTGCTGGGCTGTGGCCGTCAGACGTGTGCAAAGCTCACGAATTTGATCGACTTTAATTTGATTGCCATCGGCAGCAATATGGTAAAAATCGGGATGATTTCCCGCATCAAAGAGCTGACAAGACTTACAAAAACCGCAGGCCCCCGCCGGTGTTGACTGCAAACACATGGCCGCACGCGCCATGAACACACTCAGCAGCTCACCACCATAGGCTGAATCAATGCCGACAAGTTGCGCATGTGGCATTTTTTGCCGCGTGAGTTGCGCTAAAAATGCCTGCCTTGGCCCTTCGAGCCAAGGCAATTGTGCAGCCGTAAATCCTGACTCAACTACCATGCCATCGCCTGTAGCACGGCTAAGATATCTTTATGCACTTCGGCCATGGTTTGACTCGCATCGATAACCACTATGCTGTCATCTTCGCTGGCAAGTTTAAGGTAAGTCGCGCGAGCTCGTTCAAAGAAATCAATCGCTTGTTGCTCGATTCTATCAAGCTCACCGCGTTTAGCCGCGCGGGTTAACCCAAGTTTAGGATCTAAATCTAAGTACAAGGTGAGATCGGGTTTAAAGCCTTTAAGGGTGGCAGTGCTCACCGCTTCCACTAACGGCATTAAGCCCCTGCCACCACCTTGATAGGCCAGTGACGACAAATTGTGTCTGTCACCCAAGACCCATTGACCCTGCGCAAGCGCAGGCTTAATGACATTGGCAACCAACTGGGCTCTGGCGGCATAGATAAGTAAACACTCGGCCTCGTCACACAGGGGATCGGTCGCATCGGCAATTTTGACCAAATCACGGATACGTTCGGCCAGTGGCGTGCCACCCGGCTCGCGGGTGCAGATCGGCGCTTTACCCGTATGTTTTTCAATAAAGTCGCGAATAAGGTTAATCGCACTCGACTTACCCGCGCCTTCTAAACCTTCAATAACGATAAATTTTGCAAAAACTGACATTGGATTTTCTTTCTCTGCATTTTTACTTTGGTGATTTTTCTGGCGTCGCCGGTTTTTTCTTACGCTGATACACATCTACAGCTTGGTTGTGTGCTTCAAGTGTGCTTGAAAACACATGGGTACCATCGTTGCGTGACACGAAATAGAGATAACTCACACTAGCGGGTTTAGACACTGCCATCAGTGAGGCTTTACTCGGTGCTGCAATCGGCGTTGGCGGTAATCCAAAAATACGGTAAGTGTTAAAAGGTGTCTCTTCGACTAAATCTTTACGGGTGATATTGCCCTTATAGCGTTCGCCCATGCCATAAATAACCGTCGGGTCGGTTTGCAGACGCATGCCTTGATTAAGACGATTAACGAATACTCCGGCAATTTGGTCGCGCTCATGGGCTTGGCCGGTTTCCTTTTCGACTATCGATGCCAAAATCAGCATTTCATAGGGGGATTTTAACGGCAAATTCGGCGCCCGTTCTGCCCACGCTTTGGCAAGCTCTTGCTCCATCATCTTATAGCTTTGAGTCAGCAGGACTTTAACATCCGCCTCAGCAGTATAATGATAGGTGTCGGGGAAGAATTTACCCTCTGGCAAACCTGAATCATCGCCCTGCGCCATCAATACGGCGGCAAACACCTCTGGTGACATCTGTAAATGCGGCGCGCTGGCAAGTTGTTGTTCCCATTCAACGATGGTTTTACCTTCAACTAATGTCAAACTGAAGGTTTTCACTTTTCCGGCAATCAAATCATTCAGCAAATCGGTAATGGTTTGTGAAGGTGAGATTTCGTAAAGTCCCGAGCGGATCTTAGCAAGCTCAGGGCGGAACTTAAGTAACCACTTGAGTTTCCACGTGTCTTGAATCACGCCATCGTCGGCAAGTTGCTGCGCAAGCTGGTTGACGCTGGTACCGCGTTCAACGGTCAGCTCTTTAGGCTCGCTGAGACTCAGCGGCGTTTGACTGTATTCGATGACGGTTTGATAGCCCCAAAAGGCGCCCAAACAGACTAATGTCAGCAAGGTCAACAAGGTTGAACTGGCGATAAGAATGAGTTTTTTCATAGGGTGAGTGAAAGTGTCTGTCTAAGTTGCGCGGTAATCGGAGCACGGCTGAACTTGAGCGAATCTATCGCCAGCACATCCACAATTCCTAAAACGCTGTTAGTGATAAACGCTGAGTCAAATTCAATTAAACGCTCGGCGCCAACGGGCAAACATTCGATATTCATGTTCTGTTCAAGCAAGGCTATCATAACCTGTTCGCGCATCACACCCGCCACGCCGCACAGGGCTAATGAAGGGGTTATAACGCGATTGCCTTTGATAAAAAACACATTCGCCATCGAAGATTCAATCACATTGTCTTCGATATCGTTAACTAACCAGTCATCAAACCCCTGAGGTAAAGGGTGGGATTTTATTAAGACTTGTTCGAGTCGATTTAAATGCTTCATCCCAGCCAACAAGGGCTGCAAACCCAATCGTATCGAAGAGGTTTTAAGGCAAATGCCCGCTTGCTGCCACTTTGCATAATGGCTTGGAATAGCATGAACTGAGACGATTTCGGTAGGATTAACCGTTTCTGGTGGTGTGTAACCACGGCCACCAACACCACGGGAAACGATTAACTTAATGCAATGATGTGGATATTCAATGGCTAAGGCATGAAGCTGCTGTTGCAGTGCTTCACTCATTTGCCATTGAAACCCAAGCCTTGCGGCGCCTGCGGTTAAACGAGCATGATGGGCGTTGAAAAACAAAATCCCCTCAGCGCCTGTCCGCATAGTCGCAAACAAGCCATCACCATAGGCAAGCCCTCGATCGGAAGGGTCGACACTCGCCTGCGATGCGCCATTCACCCAAAACACTTGTGTTAGTCCTGACTGATACGGCTGGCGACCGCTTCTTGCTGATCTTTATACTTGGCACTTTTACGGGTGTTATAAGGACGTGCAACCGCATGATTGAGGCGTTCAAAGTTAAGCGCGCCTATGGTCATACGTGGACGCAGGGCCAAAGGTAACTTACCGCTGTTATAGAACTCGAGCACGATTTTACCCTGCCAACCTGGATCGATACGGTGCGCAGTCACATGTACCATAAGACCTAAACGCGCCAATGATGAACGACCATCGAGCCAACCGACGATATCGGCGGGCAGCGTCACGCTCTCGTAAGTCACCGCCAAGGCCAATTCGCCAGGATGCAGGAAAAACGCTTCGCCATCAGGGATTTCGATAATTTCACTCATCACCCGATCAAGCGCAGCTTGCATCTCGACGCTTGGGCCACTCAAGTCGATATAAGGCGCAGTATGATCTTTAAACACGCGAAACTGTCCACCTAAGCGCACATCAACACTGACGCCTGAAATAGCTTCTATGCCGGGGCGAGGTTCTATTACGATAGTGCCGTTATCAAGGGCCTGTTCAATTTCGATATCGGTTAAGCGCATCTTGCCTATTACTCCTTGAGTTTTTATGTCGTTATTTTGCCAGTAAATGTTGGATACGAGTTTTTAAAATATCGGTCGCAATACGATTCTTACCGCCACGGGGAACGATAATATCGGCGTATTGTTTCGACGGTTCGATAAACTGTAAGAACATAGGACGCACGGTTTTCTTGTACTGAGAAATCACAGATTCCATCGTACGACCGCGTTCAGCCACATCACGGGTTAGGCGACGTAGGAAACAAATGTCCAGCGGTGTGTCCATAAACACACTCGCGTCCATCAACGCACGTAATTTAGGATCGGTCAGCAGTAAGATACCTTCTAAAATGATCACCTTTTTCGGTGTCATCGTCAGGGTTTCTGCTATACGAGTGTGTTCTGTGTAGCTATAACAAGGGATATCAACAGCTTCGCCAGACTTGAGCAACTGTAAATGGGTGCACAACAGTTGATGGTCCAACGCTTTTGGATGATCGTAATTCGTTAATACCCGTTCATCCATGGATAAATGACTCTGATCGCGATAGTACGCGTCTTCATTAATTACCCCAATTTGATCTGTGCCTAAATCGCGGCGTAATTCGTCAAAAATCGTTTTGGCAATTAAACTTTTGCCCGATGCTGACGCGCCAGCAATTGCAATAATGACACACTGCTGAGAATTCATACCCTTAAACCTTACTCGTCATCTGAAACACTAATAGAAACTGTTTTCTGGCTTTGCTTTAAAGCCAATTCTGCGCCCACTTTACGGGCAATTTCCCGATAAAGTGCGGCTACTTCACTGTCTGGATCGGCAAAGACCGTCGGTGCACCGTTATCCATGGCTTCACGGATATTAATGTGCAACGGCAAGGCGCCTAGCAGTGGAACTTGATAACGCTCGGCGATTTTACTGCCACCGTGTGTTCCAAATGGATGTTCTTTATGGCCACACTCGGGACATAAATGGAAACTCATGTTTTCGACGATACCTAGCACAGGAATGTTCACTTTCTGGAACATATTGATGCCCTTCTTGGCATCGGCCAGCGCGATATCCTGCGGCGTAGTGACGATAACAGCACCACTCACCGGTACTTTTTGCGACAGGGTTAATTGAATATCACCCGTACCCGGCGGCATATCGACGACTAAATAATCCAGCTCTGGCCATTGGGTTTCATTGAGCAGTTGCGCTAGCGCCCCCGCTGCCATTGGGCCACGCCACACAGCGGCTTCATCACCGCTGAGCATAAACCCAATCGATTGCGCGGCAATGCCATGGGCACTGGCGGCGGTCATGTGTTTGCCATCGGGGGAAAGCGGTCTGAAATCAGGAATACCTAGCATCATAGGCACTGACGGGCCGTAAATATCCGCATCAAGAATACCCACCTGCGCGCCTTCAGCCGCGAGGGCCAAAGCTAAGTTCACCGCTGTGGTTGACTTACCCACACCGCCCTTACCTGAGGCAACGGCAATCACTTGCTTCACATTGGCAATCGGTGCGATAGAAGATAACGCTGAATAGGCTTTTGGTTGAAAATCGATTTCACATTCGACTTCATCAATAGCATCGAGCACTGCTAGCTTATTCGTCAGCGCCATGACAGTGTCGCGATACTGGGTCATGCAAGGGTATGGATAGGCTAAGCCAAGCTGCAAACGCTTACCTTCCAACGCCAGTTTATTTACGCATCCTGCGCTCACTAACCCTTTCGCGAGATACGGGTCAACAAATGAATCGAGAATAGCCAGAACTGGCCCGAGAAGATCGTCATTTAGACGATAATCAGTTTGAGTTGAAGACAAAAGAATTACCCCCACCAATAAATTTGCCCAAGTGTACCAGATAATGCAGAAAACATTAGCGCAGATTTAGCTCAATCGGCTCAGCTTTTGATGAAAATCATCCTGTAATCGGTTAGTATCTCTACCAATATTTTTGGCCCACCACGATATTTGAGACAAGATGGCAACTTCACAACGTAAAATTCTCGTGACCAGCGCACTTCCCTACGCAAACGGACCGATACATTTAGGTCACATGTTGGAATACATCCAGACAGATATCTGGTCGCGTTATCAAAAGCTTCGTGGACATGAGTGCCACTATATTTGTGCCGATGATGCCCATGGCACGCCGATCATGCTTAAAGCCCAGCAATTAGGCATAGCGCCTGAAGATATGATCGCCCAAGTGAACAAAGAACATCAGCAGGATTTCGCCGATTTTAATATCGCCTTCGATAATTATCACAGCACCCACAGTGAAGAAAACCGCGTGCTGGCGAGTGATATTTACTTAAAACTGCGGGCGAATGGCTATATCAAGAGCAAGAGCATTTCTCAGCTGTTCGATCCTGAGAAATCCATGTTCCTACCTGACCGCTTCGTAAAAGGTACTTGTCCTAAGTGTAAATCGCCCGATCAATACGGTGACAACTGTGATGCCTGCGGCGCGACTTACAGCCCAACTGAACTGATCAATCCAAAATCAGCGGTATCGGGTGCAACGCCAGTGATGAAAGACACTGAGCACTTTTTCTTTGACCTGCCGGCCTTCGAAGGCATGCTCAAAGAGTGGACTCGCTCTGGCGCACTGCAAGTCGAAATGGCCAATAAACTCGACGAATGGTTCGAGCAAGGTCTGCAGCAATGGGATATCACCCGTGATGCACCGTATTTTGGTTTCGAAATTCCCGATGCGCCAGGTAAGTATTTCTACGTTTGGCTAGATGCGCCTATCGGCTACATGGGTTCGTTCAAAAACCTGTGTGACAAACGCCCAGAACTGAGCTTCGATGAATTTTGGAGTAAAGATTCTACTGCTGAGGTTTATCACTTCATCGGTAAAGACATAGTCTACTTCCACAGCCTCTTCTGGCCAGCCATGCTACACGGCTCAGGTTATCGTCAGCCAAACAGCGTCTATGCCCACGGCTATGTGACGGTCAATGGCGCGAAAATGTCAAAATCAAAAGGCACCTTTATCAAGGCGCGCACCTATTTAGACCACTTAGATCCTGAATATTTACGTTACTACTACGCGGCCAAACTCAGCAGTCGTATCGACGATTTAGATTTAAATCTGGAAGATTTCGCCCAGCGCGTGAACTCAGACTTAGTCGGTAAGCTAGTGAACTTAGCCTCGCGCACCGCAGGTTTTATCACTAAACGCTTCGATGGCAAGCTCGCGAAAATCGCTGATACTACGCTGACCGAAGCGTTTTTAGCCAAGCAAGACGTGATTGCCGATTTTTACGAGTCGCGCGAATACGGCAAAGCGATGCGCGAAATCATGGCGCTGGCGGATATTGCCAACGGGTTTGTGGCCGATGCTGCACCTTGGCAAATGGTGAAACATGACGATCAACAGGAAGCGGCACATCAAGTGTGTTCAAACGCCTTGAATCTGTTCCGTATTCTCGTGACGTATCTAAAACCTGTATTACCACGTTTAGCCCAAGATGTAGAAGCATTCTTCCAATTGCCACTCACTTGGGATGCATTGAGCCAAGATTTAGCGGGTCATGAAATCGCCCCATTCAAGGCAATGATGCAACGTGTTGAGCTGGATAAAGTCAATGCTATGGTTGCCGACTCCAAGGATAACCTGCAAGTCACGGCCGATGCACCAAAGACGGCTCCCGTTGAAAAAGCGGTTGAAGCTTCAGCGGTTAGCAATGAACCGCTGGTTGACGATCCTATCAGTGAGACCATCAACTTTGATGATTTTGCAAAAATCGACCTGCGTATCGCTCGCATCGTTAAAGCCGAGCATGTTGCAGACGCCGACAAGTTACTCAAGTTACAACTCGACATCGGTGGTGAAACGCGCCAAGTGTTTGCTGGGATCAAATCGGCTTATTCGCCAGAAGATCTCGAAGGCAAGTTGACTGTAATGGTTGCTAACTTAGCGCCACGTAAGATGCGTTTTGGCATGTCAGAGGGTATGGTGTTAGCTGCTGGCCCTGGTGGCAGCGACCTGTGGATTCTAGAACCCCATGAAGGCGCACAGCCTGGCATGCGTGTTAAGTAATCTGCGCTAGACAACGCTCGAAAAATCAATAAGGCCGCATTTTATGTGGCCTTATTTGTTGGTATCGATTGTTTGAGCCTATTTGTGGCTTCGAGTGTCACTTTGTCTTTTAAAAGACTGAGTTTACGCCACTAGGTTTAGCTGACAGGTTTAAGCGACTGCTTTAAGTGACAGGTTTCAGAGATCGAGTTAATGCTCGTATTTCTATCGACAAGGCATTTGCTGCAGTGTGATATTCATATCTGTGACCAATCTAAAATCAACGCAGTGTTCAGTGAATCATTCGAGGAGTAGTTATGGGAAATATCGTTGAGCAGTTGCTGTTTTCTGCCTCGATTACGGGTCCAATTTGTTTGATGTTAGCGCTCGGTGTGATCCTAAAACGCACCCAAATCATCAATGAAAACTTTATTGATGTCGCATCAAAACTAGTCTTTAACGTGACGCTGCCAGCCTTGCTGTTCCTTAGCATTATTAGCTCCAATCACGATCTCGCCTCCAGTGCGCCCTTAATTGGCTATGGTTTAGCGGCCAATTTCCTGTTTTTTATACTCTCCACCTATGCAACTGGGCAGCTATTTCCCAAGCACAAAGACCAAGGCGTGATCATTCAAGGGGGATTCAGGGCCAATACCGCGATTATCGGCTTAGCCTATGTTTCCAACGCCTATGGCAGTTCTGGTGTTGCTTTAGCTGCGGTTTATGTCGCCTCGATGACGCTGCTCTACAATATTCAAGCGGTTATTTGCCTCAGCCCTAAAGGCGAAGAATCCAGCCAACGCGCATTTGGCGTGATTATTAAAACCATTACCAAAAACCCGCTGATCATTGCCATTATGGTCGGCATGTTGTTCTATTTACTTGCTATTCCAGTACCGAAAATGGTGCTCGATGCGGGCCAATACTTTGCCAATATGACCCTGCCACTAGCGCTACTGTGCACTGGCGGTTCGCTCGATATTGGTTCACTCAAACATGAAAAGTATTCAACTTGGTTCTCGACCGCATTAAAACTGATCTTTGCCCCGCTTTTTCTTACGATTGGGGCCTTGCTGTTGGGCTATCGAGGGATTGAGTTAGCGCTGGTCTTTTTAATGAGTTCTGCCCCCACCGCAGCCGCCAGCTATGTGATGGCACGCGCCATGGATGGCAATGCACCCCTTGCAGCCAATATTATCGCGCTGACCACAGTCTGCTCGTTGATCACGTGCACCTTAGGCATCTTTGTATTGTCCACTTTGGAGCTGATCTAGCTGCTGCTAAAGGCTAAGAGCTGATTGCTAAATCAGCTAGAGGAACAAGTTTGAGTGCTGATAAATAACCATAACTCACAGTAAAAAAGGCGAGCCATGCTCTAATGCCGTTCACTTAAGAGTGAACGGCATTTTCTTTGCTTTAACCGGAAATTATTTTTGCTTATTTTATGAACTCTTGAATAAACACTTTCCCATTTAACATCCAACTTAAATTGCCGCGCATTTCGTTCTATATCCAATACGTATCTGGGGACATTGCGCGGTGTTTATGATGGCAGTTGTGTCAACTTGAAGATGATATAACTCGCTGTATCACGAAAAATCAGTTGATTGCAATGGACTGATTGCAAGCTTCTAGCTATTAGTAACATATTGTATTTAATGATATTGCAACCCAGAAGCACACCCCGCAGCTCTTGAGTCACCCGCTCATATTGAGTTCCTTTCTTCATTGGCGCTGCGAGCAACATAATCTACCTGAACTCGATGTATGGACTCCACCAAACTACAGTCGTAAGTTGGTGTCAACCAAAACAAAAGGAGTCCAGACTTGAGTAAGCCTACAATAATATCTCTCGACCTTGCAAAAAAAAGTCATTCAAGTTTGTAAAGTGAATCCATATGGTGAGTTGTTATTCAATAAAGCCATGTCACCACAAAAAACGAAAGACCTTCTTGCCAACTCTCCCCCTTGTGTAGTTGCTATGGAAGGCTGTGCTAGCTTTCACTACTGGGCTCGAGTCGCACAATCATTTGGGCATGAAGTCAGAGAGATGGCACCTAAAAAAGTAAAACCCTCTATCAGCAATCAAAAAACAGACGCTAATGATGCTATCGGCATTGCCATCGCATCAACACAGTTAGGAATGACTTTCTGCCAGGTTAAAGACCTATCACAACAGAACATTCAAGCGATTCAAATCAGCAGAAAATGGTTCGACCGAACAATCACATCACTGGGTAACCACATACGAGCGTTGAGTTTTGAATATGGCGCTATCATCACGTTAGGTAAAAAGTCATTAAGGCAAGCCATCACTCACTTTATTTCGCCAGAATCAACAGACTTACCTGAGCAAATCAAACCATTGCTCATGATTTTATGGCAACAATATCAAACAACAGAAGAGCACTACAAAGCGGTAACGTTACAGTTAAAGCAGTGGGTCACTCAATCAGAACTTTGTAAACGCTTGATGAAACTCGAAGGCGTTAGTCATATTGGTGCAGCCGGTTTACTGGCTTGCTTAGGTGACTGTCAGGTTTTAAGAATGGCCGGGATGTGGCTGTCTTCGTTGGTGTTCCCCCTAAACAACACAGCAGTGGAGGTAAGGTTGTTATGATTGGAATAAATAAGCACGGTGGCGATAAATACCTGCGTTCAATCCTCTATCAACCTGTTTATCCCGACAGCGTTAACAACGCTACAATCTCGATAAGGACAGAGGGTACGAATAGATCATTGGTTAAAAGATAGCTTCTTCAATAAAAAACCGTATATACGTGCGCATCTAATCTTTTTGTCAAAGCAATTGCTAAACAGGTGGAGTCCATATATGGGATAAACTGTTGAGCTAATAGCCCTCCAAGTGATCGGATCTTTCGACCAAGAGAAACTCCATCACACCGGAGGGAATATGCATAAATTAGTGGAAGTGTTTTGCGATGTCGATGATTTTTTGCGCTGTTTTCATTCCTGAATGGGGAAAAAAACCTGTTAACCGATGGTACACGCAAGCGTCAACGCGCTGGCCGTATTAAGATGAGCGAAGTGATGACCATCATACTTTTTCAGATGTACAACCATCGTAATTTCAAGAACGTCTACATCGGCTATCTCCGTACGTGAAAAAATGTCCGCCGTTCAGATTGAACTAGCAATTTCATTTGCTGAGCAATTTATGAAAATAGGGCAAATTTCCATGGCACAGACCTAAGTAAGATTTGAAAGGCCAATCAACTGTTCTTCCCTTCATATTAGCTAAGCAACATTTCAGTTGTTTTCACCCCATCCAATAATTCTAGAAATTGTCGAACTAACATAGATGATTTTTTACACACCTACACTTGATAACATACCAACTGCCTGTATGCCTAAGATGGGTAGATAAATGCTGAATGAGTGAAAGAATATCACTAAGGTAAAACCGGAAAAAATGATTGGAAGGGAGATTTTAGGCTAAACAACTATATTAAAATCCACATTTGGATCCCAAATAGTTCCCAAAACAAAAACAGCGACTCTTAAGTCGCTGTTTTTGTTTAAGAATTTGGCGGTGAGAGAGGGAGTCGAACCCTCGATACGTTACCGTATACACACTTTCCAGGCGTGCTCCTTCGGCCACTCGGACACCTCACCATATGTCGATTTATGTTAGCGTGGTTAATCTTTCACGTTTAACAATCGCTAGCGATTTCATATAGCCTTGCCGAGAGGCTTTCATCGTTAACGGAGCGGTACTGTACGCAAAAGCCTAAAGGGGGTCAAGTAAAAAAGACTCAGTTTCAGGCGGTTGCACAATTGCTAAACAAACCAGCGTCATTTCCTGAATCTTTTCACCGTTTTATGCCGTTAATTGACGGTAAATTTGTGTACTTCTTTTGACATTAAATTTGCGTCAAACGTTAGGGCTTTGGTCAGTTCCCTAAGCTCATCGGAGATCCTTTGAGTATTAAGGTAAATCTCACTGATCTTCAGTGCATTACGGTTTACGTCTTCGGATACCGCCGATTGCTCATGGGTTGCTGTGGCAATTTGCTCGTTCATTCGATCAATGATGTCGACTTGCTCTACAATACGTTTCAGTTCGATACCCGCTTTCTCAGCTTCATGAACGCTGTTGTTTGCCTGTGCCAAGCCCCTTTCCATGGCTTTTACTGCAATGCTCGCCCCCGTTTTTAATCTGTCGGTCATATTTTTAATATCGGAAGTAGAAGTTTGCGAGCGCTGCGCTAAACTGCGGACTTCATCAGCGACAACGGCAAAACCGCGGCCCATTTCCCCTGCTCGTGCAGCTTCAATCGCAGCATTGAGCGCCAGTAGATTGGTTTGCTCAGCAATACTGCTGATCACATCGAGCACAACGACTATACCGTGGATCTCTTTATCCAATTCATTTATCGCTTGAGATGCACCACTAATATCATCTGCCAAAGCCTTAATTGATATACCTGTACGGCCAACTTCAATGTTACCTGACTTTGCCTCACGATTAGCGGCCGAGGACGCTTCGGATGCCTGTACGGCATTGCTGGCAATTTCGGTCACTGTCGCGCTCATTTCTGTCATAGCTGAGGCTACTTGCTCTGCCTCGCTGTGACCCGCCATCACATCTTGCTCCATGGCGTGGGTACAAAGGTCCATTTGGGCTACCGCTTGCTGTAGCTTCGCGCCGCTAGCACGCACATGTAGGATAACCTTTTCAAAATCACTCATCATGTCGTTAAAGGCGATGGCAAGTTCACCAAACTCATCCGAGCTTGTTTGAGTCAAACGCACACTCAAATCATAATGTTTACGGGCTTGTGTAATAGTCGAATACAAATGATGCACACTGTCGTGCAAGTAGCGGATCACAGATAAACTCAGTATCAAGACTATCGTTAATACTGAGATTAAGGTCGTGAGCACTAAGAACATTTTCTCATTTGCTGAGGATAATCTCTCATGGGTGATCTTGAGTAAATTAGCTGAGACCTGTTGCTCATATTCACGTAATAACTCAATCCGCGCGGTTGATTTACTAAACCAATCTTCTGGGCTTTGTTGTTGAATTTTTTGATTATCTTGCTCAAATGCAATTTGACGTAACAGTTCAACGTCATGCATTGCAGCTGAACTCTGTAAACGGTTAAATGCAGCGGGTAAATCCATTGAGGCTAAGGCTAAAAACCTTTCTTGGTAGGTATTTTGCTCCGAGACTAAAGTGATAAATTTTGCATAAACCTTAGGCTTAAATCCGGCTTGACCAAAGGTTGAGCTGAGTACTGCCCTTTCAATCCCCGCCCTCTCCTTCAATTGCAAAAAGGCACTAAAGGCCGCGGCTTTAATGGCGATTTCTTGGTTGGCGCCAGTTTTAGCGGTTTCATCGACTATCGCCAGTAATATCTTATTTAATTCTGTGTAATAGGCGACTTCGTCGGCAACGCTGATACTTAAACTGTCCACCTGTGAGCGAATTGAATTTAATCGACCTAACTGTGAATTAAGTTCCTTAAGCTTAGGAGCAAATATCGATGGTAGCTGATTTTGGGTGATAAATTGCTGGTAGAGATTCAGCTGTGTATCCGTAAGCTGTCTTTGACTAGGGATTTTCGCGGCAAAGGCTTTTCCCGCAGAGCCAAGAAATCCAGCGCTCATTCCGCGCTCTTTTTGTAATTCGTGCACTAAATTACTGTTTGTCACAGCCAACTCACTCAATTGTACCACTAAGGTTAAATCCTGCTTATATTCATACTTTTCAATGAGGTAAAGGGAGCCGCAGAGGAAACAAGCTAATAAGGGAGGCAAAACGACCATTAATAATTTTTGTTTTAGACTGAGATTACCAATCCATTGCCATTTCATAAAAATTTCCTTTTAAACGAATTTTTAACTAAATTAGCGAACACTAGGTATAGCATAAGATTATGCATAGGACGACTAAGGTTTGTAGAAAAGTAGTCGCTAATATACTGATAAACTGCGACTTCATGCCTTTCTTTAAAGGTGAAAAAAAGCGCCGACTTATTAAGTGCACTCAGGATAAACCGATAAAATTCAAAAAAATTAGCGTACAAATAAAAACGCACAGGAATAATACCTGTGCGTTTATTGATAAAAGTACGATGAATCCTGCGGAGTAATACTTAGCTAAAGAGCTGCGGAAATAATCCCTTAACACCTGCCGCAATCACTTCAATACCTATGGATAGCATTAATAGCCCCATAAGACGGGTAATCACGTTAATCCCCGTCTTACCCAAAATCTTATAGATGATAGATGCCATTCTAAACAGGCCAAAACTGACTAAACCAAACACAATCACAGTGATGAACATGGCAATAATGTTCGACAATGAATTATGCTCGGCGGCAAAGACAATTACTGAACTGATAGCACCAGGTCCCGCCATCAGTGGCAAGGCCAAAGGCACCACCGCCACAGATTCCATTGCCGAGGATTCTCGGTCTTCTTCTTGGTTGCGTTTCACTTCGCCTAATTTACCTTGCAACATCGACATCGCAATAATGGCAATCAAGCTGCCACCCGCGATCCTAAAGGCTGATAACGAAATGCTGAACATATTCAGAATGTGCTGCCCCGCCACAATTGTGACTAAGAGGATCACCACAACCGCAAAGTTGGCCACTTTACCCGTGTGATTCCGCTCAGCCTCCGTTTGATGGCTGGTTAAGCTCACAAACACAGGCAACAACCCGACTGGGTTAATGATGGCAACTAGGCCAAGAAAAAATTTAACGTAAAGAGTTAACTCCAAGGGACTATCCTTATGTGCGTGTCACGCCGTCTTCATCAAAATATGCTTGAGGGCAAGTATAGTATCTCAAGCGCTATTGACTGAAAAATGAGATTTTTGAGGTTAAATCACAACTTCGAATAATATTTAGTTATCGAAGTCGATGCATTTTCAACGCAATTTTAAACAAACAAGTTACCCTAAGTGTAGTTTTATTACATAAAAGCCCGATATTGTCGGTGGTGTCACACTTTCAACGCGGCTTTAGGTGTAATTTTCTACCATAAAGAGGATTTAGTGAATGCCTTGATTCACTAAATCTTTTTAGGAGTATTAATCATGACAGTGACCAATGCACAAGAACTGGATCTCATGGTCGAGCGTGTAGCGAAAGCACAAGCCGAGTATGCGACATTCAGCCAAGCGCAAGTCGATAAAATTTTCCGCGCAGCTGCCCTTGCCGCTGCCGATGCGCGTATCTCGCTGGCGAAAATGGCCGCAGCAGAAACTCGCATGGGTGTCGTTGAAGACAAAGTGATCAAAAACCACTTTGCCTCTGAGTACATTTATAACAAATACAAAGATGAAAAAACCTGCGGGATTTTATCTGAAGACGTCACCTTCGGCACTATCACCATTGCCGAACCTGTGGGTATCATTTGTGGCATAGTACCGACCACGAACCCAACATCGACCGCGATATTTAAGGCCTTAATCAGCCTTAAAACCCGTAACGCAATTATCTTCTCGCCCCATCCTAGGGCCAAATTTTCAACCACAACTGCGGCAAAGTTAGTGCTGGATGCTGCCATAGCTGCGGGTGCGCCTAAAGACATTATTGGCTGGATTGATGAGCCCAGTGTCGCACTGTCGAATCAATTGATGACTCACCCTAAAGTCAATTTGATCCTCGCAACAGGTGGCCCTGGTATGGTGAAAGCCGCCTACTCTTCCGGTAAACCCGCGATTGGCGTAGGTGCGGGTAACACGCCTATTGTTATCGATGAAACCGCCGACATCAAACGCGCGGTCAGTTCGATTCTCATGTCGAAAACCTTCGATAACGGCGTTGTTTGTGCGTCAGAACAAGCTGTGATTGTAGTTGACAGTATTTATGAGCAAGTAAAAGAGCGCTTTATCTCTCACGGTGGCTACATGCTATCGAAGGATGAAACCGCGGCGATGCAGCAGGTCATTTTGAAAAATGGCGGTTTAAATGCCGATATCGTTGGCCAAAGTGCTGCCAGTATCGCGAAAATGGCGGGCTTTGAAGTGCCACACTGGACAAAAGTGTTGATTGGTGAAGTCACCGACATTTGCGACAGCGAAGCCTTCGCCCATGAAAAATTATCGCCATTACTTGGCATGTACCGCGCCACCGACTTTAACGATGCCATGGATAAAGCCGAAGCCTTAGTCGCACTCGGCGGCATTGGCCACACATCAGGGCTTTATACCGACCAAGATACCCAAACAGAACGTGTTCATGCCTTTGGTTTTAGAATGAAAACAGCACGTATTTTGATCAACACCCCAGCTTCACAAGGCGGTATTGGCGATCTGTACAACTTCAAACTGGCACCTTCGCTCACTTTAGGCTGTGGTTCTTGGGGCGGCAACTCGATTTCAGAAAACGTTGGCCCGAGTCATCTAATCAATAAAAAAACCGTCGCTAAGAGGGCCGAAAACATGTTGTGGCATAAGCTTCCTGCATCTATCTATTTCCGCCGCGGTAGTTTGCCCATCGCGCTCGAAGAACTGAGCGATAAAAAACGCGCCTTAATCATCACAGACAGATTTTTGTTCAATCACGGTTATTGCGATGAAACCATGCGGATTTTAAAAGCCCAGGGCCTTGAAACCGAAATTTTTTACGATGTTGAAGCCGACCCCACATTAGCCATAGTCCGTCAAGGCGCTAAGGTGGCCCAAAGCTTTAAACCCGATGTGATAATTGCGCTCGGCGGCGGCTCACCAATGGATGCGGCTAAGATTATTTGGGTAATGTACGAGCATCCAGATGTGGATTTTGCCGATCTAGCATTGCGCTTTATGGACATTCGTAAACGTATCTACAAATTCCCCAAAATGGGCACCAAAGCCATGATGGTGGCAATTCCAACCACTTCAGGCACAGGCTCAGAAGTCACGCCTTTTGCGGTAGTGACAGACGAAATTACCGGTAAAAAATATCCGATTGCCGATTATCAACTCACGCCCAACATGGCGATTATTGACCCAAATCTAGTGATGGACATGCCTAAATCTCTGACCGCCTTTGGTGGCATAGATGCGGTGACCCATGCTCTTGAAGCCTATGTCAGCGTGATGGCAAACGAATATAGCGACGGCCAAGCACTGCAAGCCCTCGACTTACTGTGCAAATATTTACCCGATGCGTACAACTTGGGCTCACAGTCACCTGTCGCCCGTGAAAAAGTCCACAATGGCGCCACCATCGCAGGTATCGCCTTTGCTAACGCTTTCCTCGGGATTTGCCACTCAATGGCGCACAAACTGGGCGCAGAGTTCCATCTCGCCCACGGTTTAGCCAATGCGCTGCTGATCAATAACGTAATACGCTTTAACGCAACGGATCTGCCCACTAAGCAAGCGGCCTTTAGCCAATACGACAGGCCAAAAGCCCTGTGCCGTTATGCTGCCATCGCAGATCACTTGAAACTAGGCGGAAAAACGGATGAAGAAAAAGTCGAAAAATTGCTTGAGAAAATCACACACCTCAAGAAGACGATTGGCATTCCTGCTTCTATCCAAGAAGCCGGCGTCAACGAAGCCGACTTCCTCGCCAAGTTAGATGAATTAGCCGAAGATGCTTTCGATGATCAATGTACAGGTGCCAACCCACGTTACCCATTGATTAACGAGCTGAAACAACTGTTCCTCGATAGCTATTATGGCCGTGACTATAGCGATAACAACTAGGTAATCACCTAACGATGCTAAGCGCGTGCTAAATAAACGTAGCGCGACATAAATGAAAAAGCCCTCGAATGAGGGCTTTTTACTGCGTGATGTTCAGTGAATGATCTAATTAAGGAGTCGATGCATTAATCGATCGCACGTAAAATCACTTCACTAGCCGCTAACTCAACTTACGATCACTAAGCTAATCATTCATAAACTTAATATCACTAAAATGGTCATCACAACAAACTACGACTAACGCTGCGCCAGTACATAATCGATGGCGCTGGTGATGGCCGCAACCTGCGCCAGATTACATTCGGCAGGCGTGGCCGTTGGGCTATCTGGGTACACTTCTGTCGTGGTGTTATAAATACAGCCAGTGACACTGCTGCAAAGTCCTAATGACTTCAGCGGATAGTTAATCACCCCGTGCTGCACCACAGTCGAGCCTATGATCTCGCCTTTCTCGTCGGCAGGAGCAATGTGCGTCACTTTGCTCACGCCATCGATAATGGCTTGTTGGAAAGCATCCATTGAATGTTCGGTATCACCCACAGCATAAAAGCCATCTGGGATAGTGCCTTTGTCATATTCAATGCCATCACGGGCGCACAGCGCTGGGCGAAACTCTAATTCATCTGAATCTGTGGTTTCATGTAAATCCACATGCAGATCAAAACCTTGCTCAACTGAAGTAACGGAAGCAACTAAAGCCATCAAGGCCGCCGATTCTTCTGCTGGGCTGTTGGCATAGAATGAACGGTTTGGATCGATAGCCTTGGGGTTCCAGCGATTAATGGTCTCGTAACCCCAAGGACTCACGCACACGGCAACTACTAAGTTCACCTGTTGCACGTATTTCGCCGCTTCATTCGTTAAAAAGGCCAATGCGCCATGCACACCGCTGGTTTCATAACCATGCACGCCGCCAGTCACCAGCACGGTTGGCTTTTGTGGATCAAACTGCTGGCTCTTCACCGCAAATAATGGGTAACGCTCGGCGTTAATCGATAAGGCGCCATATTGCACAATGCCAAGCCCAAGCACTGACAGCTCTGTTTCCATCGCCTTGAGTGGCGTCACGACATCATCTTGATATGAACGCTTGATTTGGGTGCTCGCAAGCCATGCGGCTTTTTCAGCCTCGCCCCATTTCTCGCCAGCAGTGCCGATGGGATAAAAGGTTAAATTTGCCATAATTCCTCTATTTTTAGTTCTATTAGCTCAATTGAGAGTACTAGTGTTTGGATGAATGAGTGCTGCCAGCCTAAAGCGTCAACTGCATGGGAATATCGCGGATCCCGCCGCGCTCTCGCTCTGCTCCTAATGGCTCAAAGCCAAAACCTAAGTACACAGCTTGTGCATTCAATGCCGAGTTCACGGTAAATACGCCCGGATTGCCTTGGGCTAAACATTGAGTTTTTGCATGTTCCCATAACATTCGCGCTACGCCTTGTCCCTGCGCATGGGAGGCAACAAAAAGATGATATAAGTGACTATTCGCCTTCATCCCCACTACACCTGCAAGTTGGCCCGAGTCCGTTATGGCGACATGATACTGATAACCCATAGCAAAGTAGCTACCAATCGCTTCAATCGACATGGCATTCACTAAGATTGCAGCGCCCTCTTCAGTGCATGTTGGAGCGATAAAGTCTTGGGTTAACTGAGTGAGCAATTCGCTTATTTCAGGGATATCAGCTAAGGTTGCGGCTCGAATATTCATCTTAACTCCTTGATTAAAAATAAATCCATTACATGACGCAATAAAAAGCCAGAACAGAGTCCTGGCTTTTTAAGACACTTGAACAAAAGACGCTTCGCGTAAAACACTTTAATAGTTAATCACATCAAACGACTCGCCGATGATAACCCTATCAGGGCGAGCCTTACGTCTTTCATTACACTGTCATTCACTGTTTGTTATTAAACAGTCTGTTATTCAACAGTCTGTTATTGTGCTGGCAGTTACTGCTTAGTCCAGCGGTCCATCCAACGGAATACATTGGCGTACCATTGCTCTAGGTTTTCAGGTTTTAAGATCCAGTGGTTTTCATCTGGGAAAATCAACAACTCAGATGGAATACCTTTACGCTGCATAAAGCTAAATGCCGCTAAACCTTGATCATAAGGAACACGGAAGTCTTTCTCGCCGTGGATCACCAACATGGGCGTTTTCCAGTTTTCAACATAATTCACTGGGTTAAACTTCTCATATAAGGCTTTGTTATCTGAGTAAGTACCGCCAAATTCATACTCAGGAAACCATAACTCTTCGGTCACATGGTACATAGAACGCATATCGAACAGGCCAGCGTGGTCAACAAGACACTTGAAACCATCGTTCCAGTTACCTTGGATCCAGTTCATCATGTAGCCGCCGTAAGAACCACCGAGCGCACAGGCGTTTTGCGGATCGAGCCATTTTTGTTGTTGGCTTACTGCCGCTAGGCCTTTTTGCAGATCTTCTAATGGCTTACCGCCCCAATCTTGGCTGATAGAATCCGTAAAGGCTTGGCCGTAACCGGTAGAGCCGTGGAAATCCACCATAACAACACCATAGCCTGCACCCGCCCATAACTGCGCGTTCCAACGACCACTGAAGGCATTACCAAATGAACCCTGCGGTCCGCCATGTACTAAGTAGGCAATCGGGTATTTTTTACCTTCTTGGAAGTTAGCCGGTTTGATCCAGTAACCGTAGACGTCTTCGTTATTCCAACCCTTGAAGCTGAACTGTTCAAATTTACCGAACTTGATCTCGGCTAGCTTGTCTTTGTTCACTTCAGTCAGGCGCTTAAGGCCTTGACCATCTGTGGTGATACTGTAGAGATCGCCCGGCTCAACTAAGGTTTTGCTGTCGAAAATCAGTTCATCGTTAGTGACCGCAATTAAGCTGTTTGTGCCATCGCTGTAGATAGAACGCACATCGCCAAATTGAGTATTCACTTGGAAAATAGACACTTGGCCTATGTCTTGCGCCGTGACATACAAGGTACGATTGTCAGGGGCAAACATCAGTGAGCTTGGGCTACGATCCCACAATGGCGCCACTTCTTTGGTTTGGCCAGTAGTCGTATCGCGCAGCATGATGCCGTAACGATCCGCTTCAAAACCCGGCTTCTTCATCGCTAAATAGGCCATGTAACGGCCATCGCTCGAAAACGTTGGCTGTGCATCCCACGCAAGATTGTCTTTGGTTAAGTTCGTTGCAGTGCCGCCAGTGACTGGCACTTGCCACAAATCATAGTTAGTGGTCCAAGCTTGATCTTTGCTTGGCGCTTTCGCGCTATAAACCACAAACTTACCGTCTGGGGTGAAAGTCACTTCTTCCATACCCGAGAATGGTTTTGGCGGCGTTTCAGTGTCTAAACCTTGGGTGACATCAACCACTTTAGTCAGTTTCTCACCGTTGACTGCACCAACAAATAAGTGGCTACGGGCATGATCTTCCCACGTATCCCAATGGCGAACCATTAACTGCTTGTATTCGCGGCCCGTCGATTTACGCTCAGATTCAGCGGTAAATTTATCCTTTGAGCAGGCTAAATCCTTACACTCTGGGAATACGCGCATGCTGAGTACAACTTGCTTACCGTCGTTTGATAGTTTGTAACCATCAATATCCAAAGGTAAATCAGAAACTTGAACCGCTTCACCGCCCGTTAATGACAGTTGGAATAGCTGGCTTGAACCGCTACGACCGGCAAGAAAATAAATCGATTTGTCGTCAGTGGCAAAACTCACATCGTGCTCAGTGCCCGCAGCAGAGGTCAGTTGTAACGGTTTCGCTTTCGTGTCAGTCAGATCCAATAGATACAGATCAGAACTGCCCTCTCCCTTATCGTTTACCGTTTTAAGACCATAAACTAATTTAGTGCCATCGTGGGACACTGTCGCAGAATGCATCTTATTGAGTTTAATGAGTTGTTGCACAGTAAAAGGCGTTGGATCGGCCGCTTGAGCAGATAAGGCCAAGCCTGCGGCGCCGAGCGCCAATAGGAGAGGAGCTATTTTCATTGTTATGTCCGTCTTTGGTTGAACAGGTTCGAGGCTTGCAAATATTCGATAATCATCATTGCTGCAAACACGAATGTTAAAAACGATCTGAGATCGTATCTTTTGAAGATAAGCTTGCCACACTATCGAAACAAAAACGCTCAGGCAAGCCTAATGGCGAACCTGAGCGTATTTTTTTGTGACAAAATGTCAGTGGCGCAACGTTTTACCTAAAGAACAGATATCAGAACTCAAACTTAAGCTATTTTGCTTAAAAAGCCATCAAGTTCAATCCGCTGCATCCCAACCTTTACGCTTTCGCGTTGGCGATATTCACTTTCCAAATTGCAGGGCCAGTTTCATGGGCGTTCACACCATGTGAATCCACAGCCACAGTCACTGGCATATCTTGCACATCAAACTCGTAAATCGCTTCCATACCCAAATCAGCAAAGGCCACGACGCGAGAATGTTTAATCGCTTTAGACACTAAATACGCAGCGCCGCCAACGGCCATCAGATATACCGCTTTGTGCTTTTTGATCGATTCAACTGTCGCAGGGCCGCGTTCAGCTTTACCTATCATGCCCATCAAGCCAGTTTTCTCTAACATTAAGTCAGTGAATTTATCCATACGAGTTGCTGTGGTTGGGCCCGCAGGGCCGACAACTTCAGTGCCTACAGGATCAACTGGGCCAACGTAGTAAATAAACTTACCGGTAAAGTCCACGCCTTCTGGCAGACCTTCACCGCTTTCAATCAGGCTTTGAATGCGCTTATGGGCAGCATCGCGACCGGTGAGCATTTTACCGCTCAACAGAATGGTTTCACCGCTCTGCCACTGCTCGATATCCGCTTGAGTGACAGTATCTAAGTTAACGCGGCGCACATCATCACCCACTTCACGGGTAATTTCTGGCCAATCGGCCAATGATGGCGGCGTTAATTCAGCTGGACCTGAGCCGTCTAAATGGAAATGTACGTGGCGTGTAGCCGCGCAGTTCGGGATCATCACCACTGGCTTTGACGCCGCGTGGGTGGGCGCCGATTTGATTTTAACGTCTAACACTGTGGTTAACCCGCCAAGACCTTGCGCACCTATGCCTAAGTTATTCGCACGCTCAAAAATGTCTAAACGCAGCTTTTCTTCGGTCGTTTGCGCGCCACGGGCCATCAACTCATGAATATCCACGCTTTCCATCAGCGCTTCTTTGGCTAATACGGCGGCTTTTTCTGCCGTACCGCCAATGCCGATACCCAGCATACCCGGTGGACACCAGCCTGCGCCCATCGTAGGTAGCGTTTTTTCTACCCAAGCGGCGATATCATCAGATGGGTTTAACATCACCATCTTAGCTTTGTTTTCACTGCCGCCGCCTTTAGCCGCAATCGCCACTTCGATATGGTTGCCTGGCACCATGTCGATGTGCACCACAGATGGGGTGTTATCTTTGGTATTTTTACGGCTGCCCGCAGGATCTGACACTATGGATGCACGCAGTGGGTTATCGGGATTGGTATAGGCACGACGAACACCTTCGTCGACCATTTCCTGAATTGTCATATCGGTTTTGTCCCATTGGACACCCATACCCACTTTAACGAAGGTGGTGACAATCCCAGTGTCTTGACACAGAGGACGCTTGCCTTCGGCCGACATACGCGAGTTAATTAAGATCTGGGCAATGGCATCCTTCGCCGCCGCACTTTGTTCACGCTCATAAGCTTGGCTCATGGCATCCACAAAATCCTTCGGGTGGTAATAAGAGATGTATTGCAAAGCATCCGCCACACTTTCAATAAAGTCGGCTTGCTTAATCACAGAATTGACAGACATTTCATGGTTAGATGACATAGTAGGAGCGCTCCAGCAGCCTTTGCGGCCTAACTTATTTTTGTTTAATTCTTTCTGGGCCAATATGATACTCTTTCCCATCTTTTTGGGCTACATCACATTTTGAATAGGGTTAATCGATGGCAATTAGGGCGTCAAAACAGCTTGCATCACGCCAACTTGACTGGACATTAAACACCGCAGCACTCTTCGAACACTTTGCCAATGACCCATGGGCAATTCTGTTAGATTCGGCGAACGCGCCGCATCAAGACGCCAGATTCGACATTATTTGCGCCAATCCTATCGCAACGTTAGTAACCAAGGGTGAACGTAGCGATATAAAGCTCATCGATACGAGCTTGAGCTTACCCGAGGCAATAGACCCAAACCGTGATCCCTTCGAGTTACTCAACACTTTATTAACCCATTGGTATTCAAAATCTTTTGATTGCGACTTGCCCTTTAGTGGTGGCGCAATGGGCAGTTTTAGCTACGATTTGGGCCGCAGAATTGAATCCCTGCCGATAACGGCCAAGCAAGATATTCAACTGCCAGAGATGAACATCGGCTTTTACGACTGGGCGTTAGTTTTTGATTACCAAGCCCAGTGTTGGCATTTACTGCATTATTTAGGTGAAGCAGCACTCGATATTGAATTGAATAAAATTCAAGATAAAATCGCCAAAAAGCCAAATTCTGCCAGATTCATGCTCACAAGCCCATGGACAGCACAGATAGACAAAGCTCAATACACGGCCAAATTTGCAGCAGTTCAAGCCTATTTGCACAGCGGTGATTGCTATCAAATAAATTTAACCCAAAGATTCGAAGCCCATTATCAAGGCGATGAATGGTCAGCCTATAGCCAACTGCGCAATGCCAATAAAGCACCCTTCTCGGCCTTTATGCGTCTGCCGCAAAACACGATTTTATCGATTTCACCCGAGCGCTTTATTCAGCTTCGCGGTGACGATATTCAAACCAAACCCATCAAAGGCACACTGCCGCGTCATACCGATCCCGCACTGGATGTGAAAGCCGCCAATACACTGGCAAACTCACCAAAAGATCGCGCCGAAAATGTCATGATTGTCGATTTACTGCGTAATGATATCGGCAAAGTGGCGGCGGCAGGCTCAGTACGTGTACCGCATCTGTTTGAGATTGAAAGCTTTCCTGCCGTGCATCACTTAGTCAGTACGGTGACGGCCAAGCTTGATAGCCGATTCACGGCGAGTGATTTACTGCGCGCGGCGTTCCCCGGCGGCTCGATTACCGGCGCACCGAAAATTCGTGCCATGGAAATTATCGAAGAGCTCGAACCTTCACGGCGCAGCCTTTATTGTGGTTCTATGGGTTATATCAGCCAAGACGGCCAAATGGATACCAGCATCACCATTCGCACTATTGTGGCCGAACAGGGCAAACTCTATTGCTGGGCTGGCGGCGGCATAGTGGCGGATTCAGAAGTGGATGCCGAGTACCAAGAAACCTTTGATAAGATCAGCCGTATTTTACCTTTGCTTGGCGCTGCGTCACAAAAGCCGTAAGCTTTAATACTAAACAGTAACGAGAACGTCGATGGATCAAGCGGAATTTAGACTCAGATTTAATCTGCACCCGTTAGCGCGGCAAGATCCGGCGGCCTTCCCTCACCTTGGATTACGCAAAGCCGCGGTTTTGATCCCACTGCTGGAGATGAACGGTGAGCTGAATCTAATTTTGACCCAAAGACCTATGCATCTGCGCGCCCATCCGGGGCAGATCAGTTTCCCAGGCGGTAAAATTGAGCCCTATGATATTGATGCGATTGCGGCCGCGTTAAGGGAAGCAGAAGAGGAAATTGGACTCTCAAGGCATAACGTCGACGTGGTGGGCACGTTTCCAGCCCATAATACCTTCACAGGGTTTGAAATCACTCCTGTGATAGGCATTATCAAGCAGGCATTTGATTTAAAACTCGATCCCGGTGAGGTAGCCGATTGCTTTACCGTGCCATTAAGCTTTTTTATTGAACCGAATAATCGCCACCAAAAACGCTTTTTACGCCAAGGGCGCTATTACAGCGTGCATTTTATTCCCTATCAACAACGGTTTATCTGGGGTGCGACTGCCGCGATTATCGACCATCTGTGCCGCCAATTAAGCATTCCTGCCGATATCCTCTGACTTCACTTGCCATAGCGAAACCGCCACAAGCCAACAGGCTAGCTTAAACCACCAAATGGATATACAAACCGGCGACAATAGAGGTTAACAGCAACATGGGAATGTTAAACCAATATCCCATACGACTATGGTGGGCGACATAAAAATTAAACGCTAAACTGACCAAACTAATACCGCCACAAACCCAAATCAAATACTGCAATAGTTGGGTTTCATGTGGATCCCAATGGACTCTAAATGTCGCACCACGGGTTAAATAATCGCCAACTTCGCGATCGGGTCTCGCGTCACCAAACACTAATAGCGCATAGACGGCAATTGCCCAGCCTAAAATGGATAAGGCCGCAAGGATAATTTGAAATATTCTAGTCTTGCTCATACCGCCTCCCACCGTTTAACTCACTATATCGCCCAATATCGATATTATTAACCTCAGGATACCTTTTTCAGCTTGAGAAAAGCCACCAGCAAGGTAATATAAACCTCCAAAATTTTCATATAAAACGTTTCGTTGGAGAATTAAGCAACAATGAGCATCGCATCTGTCGCATCTGTATTTAAAGGTGAGCACGCCGTCGGTTCTAAAGTCACAGTGCGTGGCTGGGTCAGAACCCGTCGTGACTCTAAAGCCGGCATCTCTTTTTTAGCTGTTTACGACGGCTCTTGCTTTAATCCTATCCAAGGCGTCGTGCCCAATAGCTTAGATAATTACGACAACGAAGTGTTAAAGCTGACTGCGGGTTGTTCTGTTGTGATGACAGGCGACGTGGTGGAATCTCCAGGCGCAGGCCAAGCATTTGAACTGCAAGTGACTGAACTTGAAGTCGCTGGCTGGGTTGATGATCCAGACACTTACCCAATGGCCGCTAAGCGTCACTCAATTGAACATTTACGCGAATTAGCGCACTTACGCCCACGCACTAACATTATTGGTGCCGTTGCTCGCGTACGTAACTGTCTATCTCAAGCGATTCACCGCTTCTACCATGAAGAAGGCTTTATTTGGGTATCGACCCCACTTATCACAGCATCAGATTGCGAAGGCGCCGGTGAGATGTTCCGCGTATCGACCTTAGATATGGAAAACCTGCCGCGTACTGAAGCAGGTAAAGTCGATTACGATAAAGATTTCTTCGGTAAAGAAGCTTTCCTGACCGTATCAGGCCAGTTGAATGCTGAAACCTACGCCTGTGCACTGTCAAAGGTGTATACCTTTGGCCCGACTTTCCGTGCTGAAAACTCAAACACTAGCCGCCACTTAGCGGAATTCTGGATGGTTGAGCCTGAAGTCGCATTCGCTAACTTAAACGACATCGCAGGCCTTGCCGAAGCTATGTTGAAATACGCGTTCAATGCCGTATTGACTGAGCGTATGGACGATTTAACCTTCTTCGCCCAGCACGTTGATAAGACTGTGATCGACCGTCTGCAATCTTTCGTTTCAAGCGATTTTGCTCAAGTGGATTACACGGATGCGGTTGAAATTCTGCAAAACTGTGGCAGAACCTTCGAGTTCCCAGTGTCTTGGGGTATCGATTTATCTTCTGAGCATGAGCGTTACTTAGCCGAAGAACACTTCAAAGCCCCTGTGGTAGTGAAGAACTATCCAAAAGATATCAAGGCCTTCTACATGCGCTTAAACGATGACGGTAAAACCGTTGCCGCAATGGACGTGTTAGCCCCTGGTATCGGTGAGATCATCGGTGGCTCTCAACGTGAAGAGCGTTTAGACGTGCTAGATATGCGTCTAGCCGAAATGGATCTGAACCAGGAAGATTACTGGTGGTACCGTGATATGCGCCGTTATGGCACAGTGCCACATGCAGGTTTTGGTCTAGGGTTTGAGCGTTTAGTGTCTTACGTGACGGGCGTAAACAACATTCGTGATGTTATCCCTTTCCCACGTGCACCGCGCACTGCGAACTTCTAATCTCCTTTAACTTGGGACTGCATAGCTAAGACATCTCTATTAAGCCTTAGCAAAACGAAAGGAGCTGAATATTCAGCTCCTTTTTTGTTTGTCCGTTTTAGTCACATCATGCGGCTAAACAACCATTAATCCGCCAGACTCAACGCCTGCGCAATATATTCCGCGACTCGCTTGGCAGCAATATCATCGATTGACACCAACTTAATATGACGACGAAATTTGCCACTGCCTTCAAGTACCTTATGTGGATCGCTAAGATTCGCGCCTAAGCTAAACTCCAATGAAACATGCTGTTTATAGGCAAACACACCACCAAAACTGGCTTTGGTGCTAAAGAGTATACCGCCGTACTTAACGGCTTCAGTAATGGCCCGCGACGATGTGGTAGCGGCGGTTTTGACCTCCTGCCTCACCCCCTGCACTATTTCAAACAGACTCGGGCTGGTACATAAAATATCTTCTAACAGTTTTTCAAGTTGCGGCGGATCTTCCATCATGATCTCTTTACCTCTCATACAAGCAAGACTATCCCAGCCCGATTGTAGCGCGCTAATCGGACTGAATAACACCCTATTGAAGCATCCCTAAAAAATAGTGACGTGCAAATAAAAAGGCCAAGCGTGGAGAACGCTTGGCCTTTTGCTGGAGTTGTCCAACTTAGCAAGGCTAAGTCACACGGATAAACACTGCGCCCTAGATTAAAACCCCTTCACACCGGCCATGTCAGGGAGATGATGAGCAATCCCCTTGTGGCAGTCGATACAGGTCTTTTCGCCGCTTGCCAGTGACGTTGAGTGCATCTGCGCCGCTCTGGGTGATTGGCGAGTAAAGTCCATGTAAGTGAAGTTATGGCAGTTACGACACTCGAGCGAATCATTGGCCTTTAACCTTGCCCACTCATGTTCTGCCAGTTCACGGCGCTTATCTTCAAACTTCTCACGGGTATTAATCGTCCCAAAAACCTTACCCCACACTTCCTTAGATGCCTGCATCTTACGGGCAATTTTATCGGTCCAGTTATGCGGTACGTGGCAATCAGGACACGTCGCCCGCACGCCACTGCGGTTAGTGAAATGAATCGTCGTCTGTAACTCTTGATAGACGTTATTTTCCATCTCATGGCAACCAATACAGAAAGCTTCTTGGTTGGTCACTTCTAGGGCAGTGTTAAACCCGCCCCAGAAAATCACCCCAGCCACAAAACCACCTAAGGTCAAAAAACCTAAACTGTAATGCACACTCGGACGATTGAGTACCTGCCAGATTTTTTTCAGTTTATCTAACATGCTAACTCCTAGTGTTTTTTCTGCTCAGTGTTGGCTTTGATCAGATGTTCCATATCCACAAAGTCGTTTTCGACCAGTAACTTGGCATCTAACTGCGGCACATGACACTGAGTGCAGAAATAGCGGCGCGGCGATAACTCGGCTAAGAAGTTATTGTCCCTGTCCATAAAATGCGTGACGCTGACCATAGGCGCTTGCGAATCCCCAATGCGGCTACGAGCATGGCAAGCCATACACTTGTTCACTTTAAGATCGAGCTGATAACCGTCGATCTTGTGCGGGATCACAGGCGGCTGCATGGGGTAGCTGCGCACTTCCTTCACATCGGTATTACGCACGTTTTGCATCGCCGGCGGCGTCGGTTCTACATCAATTGGCGCTTGTCGCAGGGTCGCTATTTTTTCGTCGGGAATACTGGCGGCAGAGACTGCCGTCATCATCAATGAACCGAATGCCAGTAAACCGATCGCTGAAACTAATTGTAGAGTTTTCATCGTGTTCTCCTTAAACCTTAACGATCTTCACCGCACATTTTTTAAAGTCAGTTTGTTTTGACAAGGGATCTGTCGCATCTAAAGTGACTTTATTAATGAGCTGGCTAGCATCGAACCAAGGCACAAACACTAAGCCCACAGGCGGTTTGTTACGGCCACGGGTTTCAACTCGGGTCTTAATTTCACCACGGCGTGACACCACACGAATTTCATCGCCACGGCGCAGACCACGCTTCTTGGCATCTTCTGGATGCATAAAACACACGGCATCAGGGAAAGCGCGATAAAGCTCAGGCACACGTTGGGTCATAGAACCGGAGTGCCAATGTTCCAGCACTCGGCCCGTCGATAACCAGATATCGTATTCTTCGTCTGGTGACTCGGCGGCGGGCTCATAGGGCAGCGCAAAAATCACCGCACGGCCATCGGGATGACCATAAAACTCAAAGCCTGCCCCCGCTTTCACATAAGGATCGCTCCCCTCGCGGAAACGCCACTTGGTTTCCTTACCATCGACCACAGGCCAACGCAGACCATGGGCCTCGTGATAGGCATCAAACGGCGCTAAGTCATGACCATGACCACGGCCAAAGGAGGCGTACTCTTCAAACAGACCTTTTTGCACATAGAAGCCAAAATGTTTCGCTTCATCGTTCAGATACTTAGGATCGGCATCCGCAAGTGGGAACTTATCAACATTACCGTTCTGATACAGGACTTCGAATAGGGTTTTCCCTTTAAACTCAGGGTTCGCCGCTAATACATCCTTAGGCCAGACTTCGTCTGTAGTGAAACGCTTCGCAAACTCCATCAATTGCCACAGATCCGAATGGGACTCACCCGGTGCCTGCACCATTTGATGCCAAAACTGAGTGCAGCGCTCGGCGTTACCGTAGGCGCCCTCTTTTTCCACCCACATAGCGGTGGGCAAAATCAAATCGGCAGCTTGAGTCGTAACCGTCGGATAGGCATCGGACACCACGATAAAGTTGGCAGGGTTACGGTAACCCGGTAAACCTTCTTCATTGATGTTTGGGCCCGCCTGCATATTGTTGTTCACTTGCACCCAGTAGCAATTCAAGTCACCATCTTTTAGACGACGGTTTTGCTCGACGGCGTGATAACCGGGTTTAGGTGGAATAATGCCGCTTGGGATCTTCCAAATGTCTTCGGCATGCTTTCTGTGCTCAGGATTGGTCACGACCATATCGGCGGGTAAACGATGGGAAAACGTCCCCACTTCACGGGCCGTGCCACAGGCTGATGGTTGACCCGTCAAAGAGAATGGACTGTTACCTGGGGTTGAAATTTTACCCATCAAGAGATGAATGTTATAAATCAGGTTGTTACACCACACACCTCGGGTATGTTGGTTAAAACCCATGGTCCAAAATGAGGTCACTTTGATGTCGGGATCGGCATACAGCTTGGCCAGCGCAATCAGTTTATCCTCAGGTACACCCGACAACTTACTGACTTTTTCGACGCTATAATCCGCCACGAAGGCTTTAAAGGTCTCAAAATCAATTGGGGTTGAATCCCCCGCCGTTTTAACATTTTTCGCTTTTTTCTCAAGGGGATGTGTCGGACGTAAACCATAGCCAATATCTGTTGTGCCCTGACGGAAGTTAACGTGTTTTTTCACGAAGTCCCAGTTCACTTTATCATTCTGAATGATGTAGTTAGCTATGTAGTTCAAAATGGCTAAATCAGTTTGCGGGGTGAACACGATCGGCAAGTCAGCCAAATCGAAGGATCTGTGTTCAAAAGTCGACAACACGGCCACTTTTACATGGCTGGCACTGAGACGTCTGTCAGTCACTCGACTCCAGAGGATCGGGTGCATCTCCGCCATATTCGAGCCCCAAAGGACGAAGGCATCGGCGGCTTCCATATCGTCATAGCAACCCATAGGTTCATCGATACCGAAGGTGCGCATAAACCCGACCACGGCTGACGCCATGCAGTGACGCGCATTCGGGTCGATATTATTCGATCCAAAACCCGCTTTCATCAACTTAACGGCAGCATAACCTTCCCACACAGTCCATTGGCCCGAGCCAAACATGCCCACAGCAGTTGGCCCTTTGGCTTTAATGGTTTCTTTCCATTTTTGCGCCATGATGTCGAAGGCACTGTCCCAACTGATGGGCGAAAACTCACCGTGCTTGTCGTATTTGCCATCTGTCATCCGCAGCATAGGCGTGGTTAAGCGATCGCTGCCATACATGATTTTCGACAGGAAATAGCCCTTGATACAGTTGAGCCCACGGTTCACTTCACTGTTGGCATCGCCATGGGTCGCAACCACTTTACCGTCGCGAGTTGCGACAATCACAGAGCAGCCCGTGCCGCAAAAACGGCATGGGGCTTTATTCCACTCTAATTTGGTTTGTTCTGAGCTGGTAATTAAGTTGCTTGCGCCTGCGGGCAAGGCTAAACCAGCGGCGCCTGCCGCGGCAATCACCGCATTGGCCTTAATAAAGTCACGTCTGTTCATATTCATTCTTCACCCTCTTCGAGCACTTCACTCTGGTGGTAAACCATAGTGGCTGATAACACGCCCGGAATGGCATTGATCGCTTCGATACTGTCCATCAAGGCGCGTTGCGTCTCGCCTTCGATCACGACGACCAATTTCACTTCGTTGTTGACGGAAAGTTCGGCATTTTCAATGGTCATTATCTGTTGTCTAACATCTGCCATTTTCTGCGGTAAGACCTGCACCACTAAACTGGTGATATGGAGTTCTTTGCTCATCCGACATTCCACTCTTATTTTTAACTATTTGATGATGTTACGTTTAACCAGCGCCCGGTGGACCCGTCAAAATTTGGCTGAACCAAATAGCAAAGCCCAGACCACTGACCAGTAGTACGGACAATAACGGTGCGAGAAACACGGTTAAAAAGATAAAGATTTTCAGTTCTAAGGATTTTTCTTCTGCGGTGCTAGCACTCATGCATCCTCCAAGAGGTGTGTTCCTGCCACTTTGAATGCGCTGCAAAAAATCGCCAGCGGCAGGTTTTATGTATATCTATTGCATCTTTGGATTACGAAGCGATCATACCTTTTAGTTGTTAACAAAATGTATACCTCCAAATTGGTAAAGCGGATGATGCTTGATCCAGATCATCAATTTGATGTGAGTATTCGTCAGATCTCAGTTTTTAAACGTTTTTTGCTATTACAAATTAGATTATTGAATTTATTTTATGATTAATAAGCGACTGAAATGGATAAATCACTACGAGAAAACAACAGAAAACCCGCAAAAAAAACCTGAGTATTTATAAAGGAGTAGGCAGTAGAAAGGTGTAAAAACATGCGAGATAACGACTTGATCCCAAAAGAAAGATATTCGGCATAAAAGCATCGCTGCCACCCAGAAAAAGCGCTGATTCCATGGCGCACCACTGGAGGTATATCGCGTGAGAAGCGTAAGTATAGGGAAAATAAAAAACCGAGAAAATGGTTAGTTTTCTCGGTTTGTTTAGTCATTTCTTGATCGCGTTATTGTTACATCAATCGGACAAAGGCGCTCAGCTCGACCTTTAAATCAGTCTATTAAACCTGTTGAATATGATTCAAAATGCGCTTTTCAGATATCGGATATGCCGTGCCTAACACCTGTGCAAAACAAGAGACACGGTACTCTTCAATCATCCAGCGCGCCTCGATTAACGCAGGTGGTGTCGGCATAGCACGTGGCACTTTCGCCAGTTGTGCGTTCAATGCTTCCTGTACCTTGTTAATGCTCTGCATATGCAAACGGTCACGGGTCGGATCAACGGGCAACTTCTCGACACGGATTTCAATCGCTTTTAAGTAACGCGCCACATCGGCTAACCGATTCCAACCACAAGATTCGACAAACCCTTTAAACACTAACTTGTCTAATTGGCTTTGAATATCACTCATAGCAAAGGCAATATCTAAGCTAATTTTACCCTTAAGACGCTTTTTAATGCTCTGATACAAGGTCAAAATCTGCTCAACCTTCAATGCAATTTGCTCGGCGGTCGGGTTGAGTTCTTGGCGAACCCAGTCCTTTGCCTGCTCAAATTGGGCTTGATTACGCACATCGAGGGCTTTTTCATCCAATAATTGCTGCACAGCGGCGGCAATTATGTCATCAATCAAGATTTGTACTTGACCGAAGGGATTGAAATACATCGCCAATTTCGCCTTATTCGGCAAAGCTTGCTGTAAGTGTTTCACTGGTGATGGAATGTTTAGCAGCAATAAGCGTCGCAGACCTTGGCGATGGGCATCTAAGGCCTCAAATTCATCATCAAATAATTTGATCGCAACACTGTCTTTTTTATCGATCAGCGCCGGAAACGCCCGCACTTGGTAATTGCCTTTTTGCTGCTGATACTGCTGCGGCAAATCGCCAAAGGACCACTCAGTTAACGCTTCTTGCTCTATACCTTTATCCGCCACCTGACGAATGGCCTTAGCCACCACGCCCTGCAACTCGGCTTTTAAAGTATCGAGCACCCGACCTTCAGCGACTAAGTTGTTTTTATCGTCTTCGATTTTAAAGTTCATCTGCAAATGCGCAGGCAGTTGCGTTAAATCAAAATCATCCGGCGATATGCGCGTGCCACTCATGCGCAATAATTGTTTACACATGGCCTCGAGCAAACTGGCGCTAAAAGGCACCATGGCCTGCACACAAGCGCGGGCATAGTCAGGTGCGGGCACAAAGTTACGCCGTAAACTCTTAGGCAAAGATTTGATCAGCGCGATGCACTTTTCTTCCCTCAGCCCAGCCACTAGCCAATCAAAATCGCTATCGTCGATTTGATTAAGTAGCGCCACCGGAATGTGCACCGACACACCATCATCCGCCGCCGCGGGTTCAAAGTGATAACTTAGCTGCAGGCGCAAATTGCCCTTGTGCCACGTATCGGGGAAATCCAAGGTCGAAATATGGTCGGCATTGCGCTGCATTAACAGCGCTTTGCTGAAATCGAGTAAATCCGGTTGCTCGCGCTTGGCCTTCTTCCACCAGCCAAAAAACAGCTGGGCATTGTAAATCCCCTCGGGGATCCGCGGCTCGTAAAAATCCACCAACACTTGCTCGTCCACCAAAATATCGCGGCGACGGGATTTATGTTCGAGTGATTCAATGTCTTCGAGCAGCTTTTGGTTAGCGACAAAAAACGCTTCTTGGGTCTGTAACTGCCCTTCAGCCAAAGCGCTGCGGATAAAAATCTCACGCGCTTCTACGGGATCGATGGGGCCGTATTGCACTTTACGACGGTGAACAACCGTCAAGCCGTAGAGCACTTGATTCTCAAGGGCGATAACACTGCCAGGTTTTGCCTCAAAATGGGGCTCCACATAGCTTTTCTTGATCAAATGCGCCGCTAAGGGCTCTAGCCATTCGGGTTCGATTTTGGCGCAGCAGCGAGCGAATAAGCGTGAGGTTTCGGTAAGCTCAGCCGCCATGATCCACTTAGGGCCTTTTTTGGCCAGTGGCGAACCTGGGAATACAAAGAATTTACGATTACGCGCACCTAAGTACTCGTTATTGTTATCTTTAAAACCCACATGGCTCAATAAGCCCGATAAGAGCGCGCGGTGCAAGCTGTCATAATTGGCTGGCGTATCGTTTAGGCGCCACTTTAAATCGTGTACGGCTTGCTTAAGCTGGGCGTATAAATCCTGCCACTCGCGAACGCGCAAATAGGCTAAATATTCATCGCGGCACTTTTTACGGAACTGGCTAGCAGATAACTCTTTTTGTTGATCTTTTAAATGCTGCCACAGGTTTATCCAGCTGACGAAATCGGAACTGGGATCGGCAAAACGCCGATGGGCTTCATCACTGGCTTGCTTCTTCTCCATCGGACGTTCGCGGGGATCTTGAATCGATAAGCCCGCGGCAATCACTAGCACTTCGTTCAAACAACCTAACTGCTGACTCTCGACCACCATACGCGCCAAACGCGGATCCACAGGAATTTGCGCCAAGTTGCGCCCAAGTGGCGTCAGCACTAGCTTGCCATATTTGCTCTCAACCGCTTGTAATTCTTCGAGCAACAGGAAACCATCGCGGATATGGCGTGGATCGGGTGGCTCGATAAAGGGGAAACCGGCGATATCACCCAAACCGATGGCGAGCATCTGCAAAATGACCGAAGCCAAGTTAGTGCGCAAAATTTCAGGATCGGTAAACGCCGGACGATTATTAAAATCCGCCTCATCGTACAAACGAATACAAATACCCGGCCCTACACGTCCACAACGGCCTTGACGCTGATTGGCGCTCGCCTGCGAGATAGGTTCAATCGGTAAGCGTTGCACCTTAGTCCGATAGCTATAGCGGCTAATGCGCGCCGTACCTGGGTCAATAACGTAACGAATGCCCGGCACAGTCAGCGAGGTTTCCGCCACGTTCGTCGCGAGTACAATCCGCCGACCTCTGTGACTACTGAAGACTTTAGACTGCTCGCCATAGGATAAACGCGCGTACAACGGCAAAATTTCGGTATCACGGTAATTACGCCGACTCAATTGCTCGGCCGTATCGCGAATTTCCCGCTCGCCGTTCATAAAGATCAGAATGTCGCCCAGCCCTTCGGCCACCAGTTCATCGACGGCGGCAAAAATACCTTCGATTTGATCTAAATCGGCATCGCTATCTTGCACTAAGGGTCGGTAACGGGTTTCGACCGGAAAGGTACGGCCCGACACTTCGATAATAGGTGCATTGTTGAAATGCTTAGAAAAACGCTCAACGTCTATGGTCGCCGACGTGATAATAACTTTGAGATCGGGGCGTCTTTTGAGAATTTGTTTGAGGTAGCCCAGAATAAAATCGATGTTGAGGCTGCGCTCGTGGGCCTCATCTATGATGATGGTATCGTATTGATCGAGATTGCGATCGGAGGTTAATTCCGCCAGTAAAATACCGTCGGTCATCAACTTGATATAAGAGTCACTCTTAAGCGCATCGGCAAAACGCACTTTAAAGCCAACCACTTCACCGAGCGGACTTTGTAATTCTTCGGCGACTCTGCTCGCCACACTGCGGGCTGCTAAACGTCGTGGCTGGGTGTGGCCTATCATGCCACGGCAACCTAAGCCCAGTTCCAAACAGATTTTAGGTAACTGAGTCGTTTTACCCGAGCCCGTTTCACCGGCGATGATCACCACTTGATTGCCCGCAATCGCGCGTGCAATATCATCGCGCATCAAGGAAACGGGCAGGTTTTCAGGATAGTGGATTTTAGGCCGAGCGTTACGGCGCTGCTCAACCTTCTCAAACGCCGCCTGCGCTTGCTCGCTCAGCTGAGCTAAGACTTGGGTCTTTTTATCTGAGTCGGCTTCTTTATTGAGCTTAAATAAACGACGACGGATCCGCGACGCGTCGCTCTGATAACAAAGATTAAGAAAGGCGTTCGATAGCGGATGTTTGTCTGAGTTCAAATCCAAATTCCATTGCTAGCATCAAAAACGGCGATCCTAGCAAGGAAAGTGGCGTAATGGTATTGCTAATTTACTCTGCACTCAGTATATGGCGTATCAGTTTCACACTGGCTCGACTTAGATTAAACCGGTGACAGATAACATTGCTGCATATAGATATTCATCGCTTTGAGCACATTAGTACGATTTATCGTGCCTATCACTTTACCGTGTTCAACCACAGGGTAAACCTTAGGTTTAGGCCCGAGCATTTGTTCAGCAAGTTGCAAAATACTGTCATCAGGCCCGACAAACAGCACTTCAGTGCGCATACAGTCCTTCACCACTGATGTCATATCGCAGTGATAGCTACTCTTGATCATCACAGCCAGACAATCCTGCTGGGATAAAAAGCCCACCAAATCGCCCGCATCATCAACCACTGCAGCACCCATTTTATTATTATCTAACAGCTTTTCGACCGCGGTCGCCAGCGACATATTCGCGCGCAGTAACACGGGCTGACGATCCATATGGTCACGAATCTTAATTAAGTCCATAGTCTTCCCCTCGAATTAACCCTACGTTTGAAGTCTAGTCAAAATATCGGCAAGGATGTGCGATTTATATCGATTGCGCTTATCGAATGTGTAAACCGAATGTCAAAAACACTGACAGAATAAAAGAAGCAACAAACGGATACACGGCACGACGAAATAATAAATGTCTCGTTAAGTGTTAGACGAAGCTGCTGACTCGGCAAACTTGGCGGCGTCTTGTACGGCTTGCAAGTCCTCTTCGATATCAAGCACCCTTTGTGAACGCTTTAGTGCCAACCGACCGTGGTACTCGGCCGCCGCACGTATTTCCCCGTCACCGCTGGATGCTAACGATTCAAGCGCTTTTTGTAGCCGTACAGCGACTTCCACCACTCCCGCGCCATCTCTGGCTATCGCGGTAAACGCATCATCAAACATGTCCTGTACACAAACGTGAGGGACTTCAATGCGATCGCACTCTGGCGCGGGTTTATCATCAACTGCTGCAGGTGCACCCCATAGGGTAAACAGCCGTACCAGTGTGCCTATAATGCAAATGGCCGTACCAGGGTCATTGACCGCAGGTGATAAGGCGCGGCCAGCGATTTCCGACAGTACCACCAATCCAAATCTCGGATCGTCGTCAAAAAGACGGGTATCACCAATCTGGAATGACTCGGCAACACAGGTGCAATCAATCTCAGTCTGCTCCGCACCATCGGCGCTAATGTATGCCAATGGTCGATTGGGCGTGGCGAACGTGCCCGGCAAGGCTGCAATCACGACTCGTAACTCGTTTTTCTCTGCCCAGCGCTGCATCGCGGCAATATTAATGTACTGAACATAACCGACGTTAGCCGCGTACACGGCTCGTCCACGCGCTTGGGGACGTACAGAAACGCCGCTAAGATGTGGGGTATTGCGTCGCCGTGTCAGAGCATCGGCCGCCGCCTTTTCAACTTTCTCAATTGTGGTTGCCATGCGGCCAAGACGGGCAATGCGATCAACCCAACGTACAAAGGTAAAGATCACCATGCCAAAAATAAACGTGGTCAGCAGGAAGAGGATAAACAGACCCGCCGTTTGAAAGTAATCATTTTTAACCGCAGTGAGTGCCACAATACTGAAGATAAATGCCCCAACAAAGGTCGATAGCGCATTTTGAGAGGCATCATCGGCGACAACTAAAATAAATGAACGTGGTGTTGCCGTGTTAGCCGCCGAAGCATAGGCCGAGACCATAGAACCCACGGAAAAAGTGGCGATAACCAGCATGCTGGAAGCCATGACGGATAACAGCGCCTCGATGGAGGCCGATGACACCTTAGGTGCAATCTCAACAAGCTCAGTACCATCAGCCAATTTTGCGGCAAAGGCGACTGCAATCGATAATAAGCAAACAAGCAGTGGTTTCACCCAAAGTCGATGGCTAAACCGATTGAGGAAAACCCTGACGCGGTCGGTTAACACGGTAGAAATCATGTAAATATCCTTTACGCTGAGTGCAACCTCATGCAAACGCGATGAGTTCGCGGGACACAAACTGCAGCTTTGACGGTGAGTTAAGTGCGGCTTTGCGTATGACTATTGTACCGCTAATGAAATCAAACAACGGGCGACACCCCACATACCATTAACTATTCGTAATAGCCCAAACTTATCAGCTTCTTACTCACTCTTAAAGCAAAAAACCGCTAGCAAAAAGCGAGTGCCACTTTCGCAGCACTCGCTTTTAAAGGTTTATAAGTGATGTTTCTATGTGATATTTCTAAGCAATCTTCTAAACAATCTTGTAAGCAATGTCCGTTTCGAACCAACTGCTTTTACAATTCAAGTTATTGGTCTTGCCAGATCAGCACTTGGGCGGGTTCACCATTGCTACGGGTAGCGCGGTACATGCCTTCAGTGTTAAATGGCGTGGCGATATTACCGCGCTGATCGACGGCAATCACACCGCCCGAACCACCTGCGGTGATAAGGCGTTGATTGATCACTTCATCGGCGGCTTGAATAATGGATTTCTGCTGGTATTTCACTTTGGCACAAATGTCCCCCGCCACTTGGTAACGAATAAAGAACTCACCATGGCCGGTTGCCGATACGGCGCACACCCCGTTTTCAGCATAGGTGCCCGCACCAATCACAGGGGAATCACCAATGCGGCCAAAGCGTTTTGCTGTCATGCCGCCAGTTGAGGTACCAGCAGCTAAGTTGCCATTTTTGTCTAAGGCGACGGCGCCTACGGTACCAAATTTGTAATCGAGATCTTTCATCTCAACACCCGCGACTTGCTCTGATTTAGCCGCAGCTTGCAGTTTTTGCCTAGCATCGAGTAATTGTTGATAACGCTCGTCAGTATCAAAATGACTGTTTGGCACTAAGCTAAAGCCTTGAGTCAGTGCAAATTCTTCTGCACCTGCGCCCGAGAGCATCACATGTTCAGACTTATTCATCACGGCTAAAGCGAGATCAATGGGATTGGCGATATGGCGTACTCCAGCGACAGCGCCTGCATTCATGGTTTTGCCATCCATAATGGAGGCATCTAATTCATGTCCGCCGTCATAGGTGTACACCGCGCCGATACCTGCATTAAACAGGGCACTATTTTCGAGAATATTAATGGCGGTTTGAACTGCCACTAAGCTGTCACCGCCCTCCTCTAAGACTTTTGAGCCTTTATCGACCGCTTCCTTTAACTTATCTTTGTAGGCTTGGCGTTGTTCAGGGGTGAGATTAGCCTTAGAAATCGTACCAGCGCCGCCGTGGATCGCAATAGCGAACGGTTTGTCATTGGCCAAGGTGTTGTGTGACATAAAAAGTAGACCCGAGATAATTAAACTAAAGGTGGCTAATTTTGTTTTCATTCTTTACATCCCCTTAAAAAGTAGCGTCCTTTGTACCCATTTCATCGTGTAATTTCAATCATCTCCTTGCCTGTTGGTTTTATTCTGGCGACAATGATGCCACATCACAGGGACTATAAAGTGCAGCCATTTTTGCAAATCACCTCACATTATTTTCGTTTTTGCTTATTTCTGAGTCTGATTTCAGTCACATCCGTCGCTGCGGCGGCAGATGAATTTATTAAATTGTCTGTCTCAGGCGTGAATGAAGCTCTGCAACGTAACATAGTTGCGCACTTAGGCACCTTACCCGAGTCCGAGGTGCAGCGCCGTGCCTTTCTGTTTAATGTCGAAGACAATGTCAGCACAGCCTTAGAATCCATGGGTTACTACCATGGTGAAGTGGAAGAAAAACTGACGGAACATGATAAGGGCCCTTGGGAACTGAAACTGGAGATCACTGCTGGCGAACCGACCATAGTGCAATGGGTCGATATTAACTTCAGTGGTGAAATGCTTGATGATCGCGCCTTCGATCAATGGCTGGCTAAGGTCAACTTAAAGCCTGGCGATGTGCTAAACCACGGTGTATATAGCGACGTCAAATCGCAGCTGGTCACCTTAGCTTTAGCCCGAGGTTACTTCGATGGTGAATTTACGGAATCACAGATTAAAGTTAACCGCGACATTAATACCGCGCAGGTAAGTTTACATTTTGACTCTGGTAAACGTTATAAATTTGGCCAAGTCAGCTTCGAAGGCCATAGTTTAGAACCTGAAATCTTAGAAGATCTTATCCCTTTTAAGGCAGGTGCTTCATATTCAACCCGCCGTGTGAGCGCGCTGAATCGCCAGTTATTAGATACGGGCTATTTCGCCAATATCAAAGTGATCCCGCAAATCGACGGCGTCGAAGACAGTCATATTCCGGTGCTGGTCGAATTAACCCCTAAGGCAAGCCACGCTATTGAGCTCGGTTTTGGTGGTGATATTGGTAAGACAGACCAAGCTTTCGACCCAAGGGTGCGCGTCACTTGGCGCACGCCACAAATCAATAAATACGGCCATTCACAGGAAACCAGCCTCGAATGGTCACCGGATAGACCAAAGTTATTAACCACTTATACTATCCCCTTGACACATCCCTTAGATGATCAATTAAAAATCCGCGTCGGTTTACTGCGGGATAAATACGGTGTGACCCAAGTGTATGACGCCGAGAATCGCGATTTTAGTAACACAGGTCAGCTTGAATCGACTAAATACCTTATTGGACTATTGCGCCAACAAAGACTCGAAAATCAGTGGCTAATGAATTATTCACTTGAGGCTATTCGCGAAGAATACACCCAGTCTGATGTCGATTATATGCCGTCGTTTTATCTGGCTGGGATCAACTTTTCGCGAACAACGCGGGGGGATAATTCACTCGATCCTAAGTCTGGTTTCAGGCAGATTTACAGCCTAGATTATGCCGATCCCAATTTAGGCTCAGAAACCCGCTTAGCGCGCCTTCAAGCCAAATTTAAGTGGATTGATACCTTCTTCGACAATCACAGGATTGTTGCGCGTATCGATTTAGCCGCCAACTTAGCCAACGAGAATGATCTGGCTTCTATCCCGCCTTCGCTGCGCTATTTTGCCGGTGGTGATCAAAGTGTACGGGGTTATGGTTATCAAGAATTGGGGCCCTATTTAGATTATGTCGCAGATGATGGCAAAACCAATCGCGAGGTCATAGGTGGCCGCTATTTAATGGTCGGCAGTTTAGAATATCAATATTATGTAACCCCCACTTGGCGGGTCGGTACTTTTATCGATGCGGGTAACGCCTTCGATAATAATCAATTTGAACCTGTTGTCTCTGTCGGTGGCGGTATCCATTGGATCTCCCCCATCGGCCCAATCAAACTGGATTTAGGGGTTGGATTGAAAGAAACCGATACCATTGAAAGATCATGGCGTATTCACCTGACCATGGGGACCGATCTATGAACCAGCCCCCAGAGCATAATAAGCCAACAGAGCAAGACGCAATAGACAGCCCTATCACCGAAGTCACTGAAGCCATTGCGACCTCTGTCACTCAATCTGTGTCATTCATTCAAAAACTGTGGCGACAGTTCAAACTCTGGACTCGGATTATCATCTATGTGCCATTAGGGCTTTTAGTATTAATCGCCCTATTACTCGGCACTGAGTTTGGCTCGCGCATCACAGTAGGCTTAGCCGATCAGTTTGTGCCCGATCTTGATCTCACTTACACCTCAGGCTCCATTAATAAAGACTTAGCCCTGTCCCATGCGTCTTGGTCTATGGCTGGCATCAAGGTGCAACTTGAGGATCTGCATTTACTCTGGCAACCCGCCTGTTTACTACAAAAACGTTTATGTGTTAATGGCTTATCTGCAGCCAAAGTCGATGTCACTATTGATACCTTAGCCCTGTCTGCCGACACAAACGAAACCCCGATAGCGCCGCTCGATGAAGAGCCCAGCGAGCTGCAATTACCCTTTGATATTGAGTTAGATTCTGCTGAACTCAACGCTGTGAATATCCAAGTGGATGAGATGCAATTTACGGCCAATCGCCTTAACGCAGAGGCAAATTGGTTTGCCGAAGGCTTGTCGGTTAAGCAGCTTTCCAGTGAAGGATTGTTCGTGCTGATCCCCACATCAACCGATGCCGCACAAACGAACCAAGCAGCGACAACGACGGCTTCTAACGCCGACATAGCCGCGAGTACGACACCTAACGCAACGGCCAGCACAACAACCAATGCAACACCTGATCCATCGGCCAACTCGCCGGCAAAAGACAAGCCCGTAAAAGACAATAATGCTGAATGGGCCCTAGCGCACTTGCCACAAGTGTTTATGCCTTTTCCTGTGACGGTTAATGCACTGACATTAGATAACACCACGCTGCAAATCGGCGATCGTAAAGATGTCTTTAGTCATGCCGAGCTGCAAGGTCGTTTCCGCGAGTATCAATTGACCTTAGATCATCTTGCCATCAGCCATACAGATGGCAGTGCGGACATCATAGGTAGCTTAACGCTCGATAAAGATTATCCACTCGATTTAGAAGCCAACCTCACCCTTAACCAATTAGCCGAATTACCCGAACTGACTCACCAAGCCTTAGATGTAAAGCTGAGCCAAAGCTTAGGGCAACTACAAGTCAACGCTGTCGCCAAGGGCGATGCCGACTTCAAGCTAGATGGGCAGATAACGCTTCGCGATCCTAAGCTGCCCTACAAGGTAAAACTTGAACAGACACGGCTGCAGTGGCCGCTAAAAAGCCCTCAGTACTCAGTCAGTGATGTGGCACTGGAAAGTCAAGGCGATCTCAATCGTCAAGAGGCAAGCCTTAAAGGCCAGCTGACGACGCCGTTTCACAAAGTACTCGCCATAGACACTAGCCTTCAGCATCAAGATGCGAAGTTAACCATTAATAATCTTGATGCAACGGGCGCGATTGGTCAGGTCAAGCTCACGGGCGAACTCGATTATCAAAAAGCCATTCGCTGGAACGCCAATATCTGGCTCAATGACGTCAAAATGCAGGAAATACAACTACCACAAACGGATACGGCGCAAACAGCAACAGGTCTACCGGACAGTTTGATTTCAGGAAAATTACACACTCAAGGCTCATTTGCTGATCCTCGCTGGCAAGTCTCCCTGAACGACACAGAACTCACGGGCACTCTGCAAGGTTATCCCTTCGATATCACAGGGGATATCAATGTGAATGATTCCCTGTATGTCAGTGCTAAGGGGTTGAACGCCAAAGTACTGGGCTCAACTCTGACACTCAAAGGCGAAGCTAACGCCAATTGGGATCTACAGGGTGAGCTGCAAGTGCCCGACTTCGGTCTGTGGTTGCCTAAGGCCAGCGGCCAATTGCAAGCGCAAATTAATGTCACAGGGGATGAGAAGCACCCACAAGTTGAACTCACCGCCCAACTCGCTGAACTGTTTTATCAAAATATTAAGCTGCGAGAATCCAACTTAAAGGCCTATTACAAGCCGCTAGAACAACATGAATTTGCTATCTCGCTGAAATCGAAAGCCTTACAGATTGCGGATCAGAATGTAGATACTGTGACGCTCGGGGCGAAAGGCACGATTGACGCTCAAAAGCTGACCCTGAATGCCACTGGCGATCTTGGCCTCGATACCACAGTGAGCAGTCAATACGATGTGAAAAAGTCACGGCTACGGCTCGATGTTGAACGTTTAAATCTCAATACCCCCGTTGGCCTATGGCAGCTCGACAACGTCATTAATCTCGCTTGGGACCAAAACAAAAATCAGGGCAGCATCACACCGTTTTGTCTCATGAATCCGAACAGCCGTATTTGTCTAAACAGTGAGACGGCCATAGGCAAAAAAGGCAGCGCGCAGGTGAGCTATTCGGGTAATCCAGGGCAATTACTCGTACCGATATTGCCAACGAATATGCGCTGGGATGGCCCCGCCTCATTGTTAGCCAATTTTGCTTGGGCAGCGGGTCGTAAACCGACAGCCGATGTAGACTTTGATTTTGCTCCTGGCAGTATCATGCTCAAACGGGATAAGAATCGTGAAGTCACCATTAATTACCAACATTTGTCATTGCTGGCGACCTTAGATGCTAAACGGCTGGCAACAGTATTAAATTTTGAATCTGAAGGCGTGGCCAGTTGGCAGAGTGAAATCAACGTCAATGTCACCCCAGACCGCTCGCTCTCTGGTTATGCCAATATCAAGCAAATCAACTTACAACCACTGGGAGAATTTTTCCCACAACTCAATACGGTACAAGGCTTACTCACCAGTCAGCTTAACTTTGCGGGCAGTCTAGAGGCACCAGAAGTATCGGGAAGCATGGCCTTAACGGAGGGCGCCTTAGCCCTGACAGCAAACCCAACACTCATAGACAAAATTGACCTGTCTATGTCGTTCGCGGGTCAACAAGCCCAGCTCAAAGGCCGCTGGATGATGGGTAATGGTTTGGGCAGGGTAAATGGTCAACTGCAATGGCCCCAAGGTCAATTTAGTGGCGAATTAGCCCTCGAAGGCGATAAGCTCGCCGTGATCCAACCGCCACTGGCTATCCTCGATGTTTCACCCGATATCAACTTAAGCTTCAATAGTAAGCAACTGGCAGTAAAAGGAAAAATTGCAGTCCCTTCTGGTAATATTAAAATTGTGCCATTAGCAGAAGGCGGTATCGCCACCTCAGAAGACGTGGTCTTTGACGATTCCATTGCCGCTATGCAACCTAAAACCAGCCCCTATGCCGTCGTGGCCGATCTGAATATCAGTGTAGGCAACGAGCTCAGGATTGATGGCATGGGTCTCAAAGGTAAGCTGCAAGGAACCTTAAAGCTGCAACAACAAGCGTTCCGCCCGCCTTTGCTCTTCGGTAATATCAAGGTCAATCAGGGCAGTTACAAATTTATGGGCCAAACCCTAAAAATCCGTACCGGCGAAGTGCAGTTTGTGGGGCCAACGTCAGTGCCAAACTTAAATATTGAGGCAATACGCGAGATTAAGAGTGAAGACTTAGTCGCGGGTGTGCGCGTTACTGGCACTCCCGCCCGCCCTGTGGTGACACTGTTCTCCAACCCCGCAAAAGAGCAGGCTGAAATCTTGTCTTACATTATTAAAGGCAGTGGTTTTAACAGTGCCAACAATGAGCAAAATAACTCGTTGATGATGGGCGCGGCCTTAGGTTTAGGCTCGCAGGTGGGCGGCGGCGCAATAAATAATATAGGTAATACCGCGACCGGATTAATAGAAGAGTTTGGTTTCTCTAACGTGCAACTCGACACCAACGATGAAGGCCGTGTGGCGATCAGTGGCTTTATCGGCGAGAACTTGATGGTGAAATACGGGGTAGGCGTGTTTAACCCTGGCTATGAGATGACGGTCAGATATTACCTGCTCTCACAGCTTTATCTCGAAACCGTATCGGGTACTTTAGGGCAATCTCTTGATATCTATTACAACTTTAATATCAAGTAGCAAGGCTAGCGGGCTCGTAAACGATTGGACTATAAGGTTGTTCGAACGTAAGGCAAGCATTAGATATAAGATGTTGCTGATGGCTAAAAGCTTGCCATCGGTCCACCCCAATCAACTGAGTTTTCGGGATGCGGCGAGTTATATCATCTTCAAGTTGACACAACTGCCATCACAAACACCGGGGAATGTCCCGAGAGACGTATTGGATATAGAACGCAATGCACGGCAATTTAAGTTGGATGGTAAACGGGAAAGGGCTTATCCACGAGTCCTTAAAATGAGCAAACACAAGTTTCCGCTTAGACCAAAGAAAATACCGTCCACTCTTAAGTGAACGGCATTAGAGCCATGCTCGCCTTTCGTTTAGGATAAACGGTTAGATAGTCATCATAAGCCGCTTAATTAATGGATTAGACCGGATTAGTGATATCCACAAAATGGTGCACTAAATCAAACTCGCGGGCGAGATGACGGCCTAAGGCTTGAATCCCAAAACGTTCGGTCGCATGGTGCCCCGCCGCAAAATAATGTATGCCCTGCTCCACCGCACTGTGAAAAGTGCGTTCGGAGACTTCGCCACTGATAAACGCATCCACACCTAAATTAGCCGCAATATCGATATAATCCTGCGCGCCGCCAGTACACCAAGCTAAATGTTGGATCTTGGCATCGCCATCACCTATATGCAGTGGGGCTCTGCCTAACGCATCCTCAAGGGTGTGAGAAAAATCGCTAGCACTAACCGCAAGATCAAGTTTTCCACGCCACAGCAGCCCCTGAGCCACCTCTTCGATGGCTTCTGCGTCGACGATCCCAAGCTGCCTGCCCAACGTCGCGTTATTACCCAGCATTGGGTGGGCATCTAAGGGTAAATGATAGCCAAATAAATTTATATCATGCTTGAGCAGTGCCTTAATCCGGCGTTGTTTCATGCCAGTGATCACTTCAGGCTCATTCTTCCAAAAAAAGCCGTGATGGACCAAAATCGCATCGGCGTTTAATCGAATCGCTTCATCGATCAAGGCCTGACACGCAGTCACGCCCGTCACTATGGTGCGGATCTCATCCTTGCCTTCTATTTGCAGCCCATTGGGAGCGTAATCTTTAAACGCCGATACATGTAAAAAATCGGCTAAATATTGGGTTAATTCTGTCCGTGTCATTGCATTACCGTCCTTTACTCAAGATGTTCATTTACTGAAAATGGCGACTTAATCAAAATAAGACAATCGCTTACATCGCGATATCAACACGCACACCACCTTGCAGGTAGACGACACGTACTCTGTCACCCGCATTGAGTACCATGCCAGCATCATAGTCTTGGATCACCATAACTTGGGTGCCATCTTCTTGATTGATCATCAATTCAACCAGCTTCAATGACTGCACGCTCGTGCCACTGCCATAACGATTACCAATACTGCCACCAATCAAAGCGCCTAAAATGGTTGCTACATCACGGCCAGAACCGCCACCAAACTGATTACCAATCACCCCACCCGCTAAGGCGCCACCAAAGGTTTTCCAACCTCGATTACGGTCTTCAATCAGCTGGGTTTCAGTGATATTACGTACCGAAGTGATATCGCCATAGAGCACTTTCTCGACAGGCACGGCTTGATTACGGTCATAACCCGCACTCGCGGGGCTGAGGATAAACGCAAAAATAAACATAAAGCTTGCTAGAGTAGGTTTCCACATATCTGAATTTCCGCTAACTTAATAATAAGGTCTATAACTAAATCATACTCAATTGTGAAGTCACTGTCTTTTCTGAATCACGAATTTGAAGCTTTTCCTTCACCCGAACTCGCCTTAACTGATCCTAATGGGTTATTGGCTATCGGCGGCGACTTACGTCCTGAGCGCTTACTCTCGGCTTACTACAACGGTATTTTTCCTTGGTTTAACTCAGATGATCCTATTTTGTGGTGGTCGCCCGATCCCCGCGCCGTGTTTATTCCCGGTGACGTACACATCAGCACAAGTTTGCGGAAATACTTAAAAAAACAACCTTGGCGGATCACAATCGATCACGCTTTCACCGATGTGATGGCGGGATGTGCGCAGCCAAGAGAAAAACAGAGCGGCACTTGGATCACCCAAGAAATTCAAATGGCCTATCGCGAACTGCATCACACAGGTCACGCCCATTCCATTGAAGTCTGGGAAGGCGAACGTTTAATCGGTGGGCTTTACGGCTTAGCAATCGGCCAAGTGTTTTGCGGCGAATCCATGTTTCACCGTAAAACCAATGCGTCAAAGGCCGCCGTTGCAGCGCTGCAACAGCATTTACTCAAAATGGGATTCAAACTCATCGATGCACAAGTGATGAATCCTCACCTAGAAAGTTTGGGAGCCAAAGCCATTAAACGCATTGATTTTATAACGTTACTGAGCGAACTGAGAAACAATCCCGTGGACCCAACGACTTGGACCACTAAAGAGGTCATCCTTGAACTCGAGTAAAGCATCGATCGCTATCGGTATCAGTCAAATATTTCCCTGCAGCTACCTCGATGGCCAGCAGGAGCAGCTACTTGTCATCCAAGAAGATACGCTCGATCCCATTTTATTTGAGCGTTTACTCGCGGTGGGTTTTCGCCGCAGTGGCGGCTCCATCTATAAACCCCGTTGCCCAAGGTGCAGCGCGTGCCAGCCTATTCGTGTGCCAGCGCATGAGTTTGTGCCATCGAAACGCCAAAAACGGACCTTAGCCAAAAACCAAGATCTGACCTGGCGAATTACATCGGAACAAACCGCCGAACAATATGCCCTGTATGAACATTACATTCGTGAGCGACATTTTGATGGCCCTATGTTCCCCCCGAGTGAAGATCAATATAATCACTTTCTTTTTTGCCATTGGTTGCCGCCGACGTTTATCGAAGTCTATAACGGCGATAAATTATTAGCCGTCGCGGTCACAGATACCTTACCCAATAGTCTGTCGGCGATTTACAGCTATTTTGACCCCGACGAAGAACAGCGTTCCCTCGGCGCCCTGTTAATTTTAATTCAGTGCCGATTGGCAAAACTGATGGACAAAGAATTTGTTTATCTCGGATATCAAATAGATGAAAACCGTAAGATGTCCTACAAGCGTTTATATCGCCCATATCAAATTCTCACACCGACGGGCTGGGAGTATTCCCAAGTTTGCTAAGTACTTCCCCTTTACAGCAGGGTGAATTTGGGGCATGATACGCCCGTTTTTTATATTCGAAGGCTAATGGGATAATTAATTAATGGCGAAAGAAGACAACATTGAAATGCAAGGCACTATCCTTGAAACCTTGCCAAACACAATGTTTCGTGTAGAGCTTGAAAATGGTCATGTGGTGATAGCCCACATTTCAGGCAAAATGCGCAAAAACTACATCCGGATCCTTACTGGCGATAAAGTTACCGTCCAGCTGACTCCTTATGATCTGACCAAAGGTCGCATTGTCTTCCGCGCACGCTGATATAGCCTCTTAGATTTAAAAACCCGGCAAGGCCGGGTTTTTTTGTTTGCGAAAGATGAAAAAAATGGCTGCAATTGCAGCCATTTTTATGTCTAAAACTAATGGATAATCAAGCGTTAAGCTTTTGTTGTCGCTTTTTCGTGACGTTCGGTACGAATGACAAGCTCGCCCTCCTTCACATCCACATGCGCCACACCGCCTGACTCTAAGACACCAAATAAGATCTCGTCTGCCAATGGACGTTTGATCAATTCGGTCACCACCCGAGCCATTGGACGCGCGCCCATGTTCTTGTCGTAGCCTTTCTCGGCCAACAAGGTTCTGGCTTCGTCGCTGACATCCAAAGTAACGTGTTTTGCATCCAATTGAGCCTGCAATTCCACCAAGAATTTATCGACCACTTTGGCGATAATCGTCATATCCAAATGGTTGAACCAAATGATGGAATCGAGACGATTTCGAAATTCTGGCGAAAATACCCGATTAATTTCAGATAACGCATCTTGAGTGTGATCTTGTTGGGTAAAGCCAATCGACTTACGAATAGTCTCCTGAACACCCGCGTTCGTTGTCATCACCAAAGTCACGTGTCTGAAGTCAGCCTTACGACCATTATTATCGGTCAAAGTACCGTGATCCATCACCTGCAACAGCAAGTTATAGACATCGCGGTGGGCCTTCTCGATTTCATCCAATAGCACCACACAGTGCGGATTTTTAATCACAGCATCGGTGAGCAAGCCACCTTGGTCATAACCCACATATCCAGGAGGCGCACCAATCAAGCGTGACACTGTATGGCTTTCCATGTACTCAGACATATCAAAGCGCACCAGTTTCATCCCCAAACAGTTGGCCAGTTGGTTAGTGACTTCGGTTTTACCCACACCGGTGGGACCCGCGAATAAGAAGCTACCCACAGGTTTCCTGTCTGTGCCTAAGCCACTGCGCGATAAGCGAATGGCCGAACTCAGACTCTCAATGGCCTTATCTTGGCCAAAGACCACCATCTTAAGGTTACGCTCAAGGTTACGCAGTAAGTCCTTATCAGTAGCGGATACCGACTTCTCAGGGATACGTGCCATTTTCGCCACAATCGACTCAATCTCGGCCTGGCCTATGGTCTTTTTACGTTTGCTCATAGGCAGCATCACCATACGCGCACCCGCTTCATCAATCACATCGATGGCTTTATCGGGTAAATGCCTGTCGTTGATGTGCTTGGCCGACAATACTGCAGCGCAGCTGATCGCGGCCTGAGTATAACGAACCCCATGATATTCTTCGTATTTAGACTTAAGCCCCATCAAAATCTTAGTGGTTTCTTCCACTGAAGGCTCATTGATATCCACCTTTTGGAAACGACGTGCAAGTGCGCGGTCTTTCTCAAAAATACTTTGATATTCTTGGAAAGTTGTCGAGCCCATGCAGCGCAAGTTACCGCTAGATAGTAAAGGTTTCAGCAGATTAGAGGCATCCATTACGCCGCCTGAGGCCGCGCCCGCACCGATAATGGTATGGATCTCATCGATGAATAGGATGGCATGCTTATCAGCCGCCAGTTCTTTTAACAGGTTCTTAAAGCGCTTTTCAAAGTCGCCGCGATACTTAGTTCCCGCCAGCAGTGAACCTAAATCCAAGGAATACACTGTGGCTTCAAGCATCACATCGGGCACTTGTTTATTGACGATGCGATACGCCAACCCTTCGGCAATCGCCGTTTTACCTACACCCGCCTCACCCACTAACAGTGGATTATTTTTACGGCGACGGCACAGGGTTTGAATCGCGCGCTCGATTTCTTGATCGCGACCAATCAGTGGGTCGATGATCCCTTGCTTAGCAAGTTGATTTAAGTTGGACGCAAATTGCGACAACATACTGCGCTCTTCGCTGCCTTCGCCCTGATCTTCAACACGTTCTTGATCTTGATGTGACTCAGCATCATCATTTTTGGCGAAACCATGGGAAATAAAATTCACTACATCGAGGCGACTAATGTCGCAGCGGCGCAGTAAATACACGGCTTGGGATTCTTGCTCACTGAAAATGGCGACTAACACGTTAGCGCCGTTCACTTCATTGCGACCCGATGACTGCACATGGAATACTGCCCGTTGCAGCACTCGCTGGAACCCAAGCGTCGGCTGAGTTTCTTTGTCATCATCAATATCGGCAATGATTGGGGTTGTTTGTTGGATAAAGCTTGCCACTTCATCTCTGAGTTTATCTAGATTCGCTCCACAGGCGATTAACGCTTCTTGAGCCGCAGGATTGTCGATCAGAGCTAATAACAGATGTTCCACTGTCATATACTCGTGACGCGCGTCTCTGGCTTGCTGAAACGCCAGATTTAAGGTGACTTCCAGGTCTTTGTTCAGCATAAGCACCCCCAAAATTAACAACAGACTACAGAGTAAAGCGGTTTTACGCTTTCTCTAACGAACACAGTAACGGATGTTGGTTTTGTCTTGCAAATTGATTTACTTGTATCACCTTAGTTTCTGCAATCCCAAACGGGAAAATACCGCAAATACCTTTTCCTTGGTGATGGATAGTCAACATGATATCAGTCGCTTCCTGCTCGTTCTTGCGAAAGAAAACCTGCAAAACTTCAATCACAAAATCCATTGGGGTGTAATCATCATTATTGAGTACCACCTTGTACATCGAAGGCGGCATTAACTCTGATTCGACACGTTCTTCAACGTGTTCAATATTTCCTATCTTTGCCATTTTTTAATACTAGCCTCTCGTGTTGGCCTCTTCCAATTGATCCGTTCAAATTAATCAGTTGTTACCCCTTTGTTAATTTTAGCTTGACTTCCGCTTTTACTCCTTACATTCTGTTGTGCAGACGGTGAAAGAATACCCGTCTATACAGGTTTTACTATCTTACTGGTAAGTAGACAACAGAAGGAAGTGGAAGTATGGCAAGCGGAACTGTTAAATGGTTCAACAACGCCAAAGGATTCGGGTTTATTTGCCCTGATCAAGGTGGTGAGGACGTTTTTGCACACTATTCTACCATTGAAATGGAAGGCTATCGAACTCTAAAAGCAGGCCAACCCGTTCAATTTGAAGTAGAAGCCGGTCCAAAAGGGATGCACGCTTCAGCCATTTCACCAACAAAATAACGTTTGGTGAGGCCAATGATCTAAAAGGCAGGGACTTGTCCCTGCCTTTTTATTGCTGCGTGTTTTATCAATCCTCGGCACTTAATGCTCCATCGCTCATCATCATTACGCATGAATTTAATTCAAGATCAATCGCAGTCCCTCACCCATAGCATCCCCACAAAAAAATTTCATCACCAGTCTCGACAGTAAATTTAGGGCATAAAAAAGGGATCTGCCATGTAGATCCCTTTTTAAAATCAGTCTAATGACTTACAACTTTACATCAACTTTGATGGCCCACACTGATGCGCACCCCATCCAAAAGCTAACACTCACGAGATTAAGCAATCAACAGCTTGTTTAACGTCTCGCTTGGGCGCATGGCTTTTTCAGCCTTAACCGCATCTAAACGGTAGTAACCGCCTAAATCAACTGGTGCACCTTGTGCCGTCGCTAATTCAGCCACAATCACTTGCTCATTTGCGGCCAACGCATGCGCTAACGGAATGAAGTGAGCTTGTAACTGCTCATCGCCCGTTTGCGCGGCTAAGGCTTGTGCCCAGTACATGGCTAAGTAGAAATGGCTGCCACGGTTATCTAACTCACCGACTCTTCTTGATGGCGATTTGTTGCTATCTAAGAATTGGCCAATGGCTTGATCTAAGGTATCAGCTAACACTTGGGCTTTTGGATTACCGACAGTTTGGCTTAAATGCTCAAGAGACGCCGCCAGAGCCAAGAATTCACCGAGTGAATCCCAACGTAAGTGACCTTCTTTCTCAACCTGTTGCACGTGCTTAGGTGCACTACCGCCCGCGCCAGTTTCAAATAGACCACCACCGTTCATTAACGGAACGATTGACAGCATTTTGGCACTGGTGCCTAGCTCAAGGATGGGGAACAAGTCAGTCAGGTAGTCACGTAAAACGTTACCCGTAACTGAAATGGTATCTTTGCCTTCTTTGATGCGAGCCAAAGACAAACGCGTTGCGTCTTCTGGAGACATGATGCTGATATCTAAGCCATCAGTGTCATGCTCTGGCAGATACTGCTGCACTTTTGCAATGATTTGCGCATCGTGGGCACGTTTGCTATCTAACCAGAATACCGCTGGAGTATTGCTTAAACGGGCACGGCGCACGGCCAGTTTGACCCAATCACGGATAGGTGCGTCTTTAACTTGGCACATTCTCCAGATATCGCCCGCTTCCACATTGTGGCTCATCAATACCTTACCGCTGGCATCGACAACGTTAACCACACCGTCAGCTGGCATTTCAAAGGTTTTATCGTGGCTGCCGTACTCTTCGGCTTTTTGCGCCATCAAGCCCACGTTTGGCACGCTGCCCATGGTTTTAGGATCAAAAGCGCCGTGCTCTTTACAGAAGGCAATCGTTTCTTGGTAGATACCGGCATAGCAACGATCTGGGATCATAGCTTTAGTGTCATGCAGTTGACCATCTGGCCCCCACATTTGGCCAGATGAACGAATCGCAGCAGGCATAGACGCATCGATAATGATGTCGCTTGGCACGTGTAAGTTGGTGATACCTTTGTCAGAATCAACCATAGCCAATGCGGGACGTGCAGCGTAAACGGCGGCGATATCGGCTTCAACTTCGGCGCGGCTATCGGCAGGTAATGTCGCGATCTTGGCATAAACATCACCAAAACCATTGTTAACATCTACGCCTAATTCAGCGAAAAGCGCCGCATGTTTGTCAAATACTGGCTTGAAGAATACCTTCACAGCGTGACCAAACATAATAGGATCAGACACTTTCATCATAGTGGCTTTCAGATGCAGCGATAACAGCACATCTTCTGCTTTGGCGTTTTCGATTTCACGCTCATAGAAGCTCACTAAGGCTTTTTTACTCAATACCGCAGCATCGATAATTTCGCCAGCCAGCAGCTTAAGACCGGACTTGAGCACCACTTCTTGGCCATCTTTTTGCGTCAGCACGATATTCACGCTGCCCGCATCAGATAAAGTCACTGACTGCTCGCTGCCGTAGAAATCGCCGTCGGTCATGTGAGCAACGTGAGACTTAGAATCTGTAGCCCATTTACCCATTGAATGCGGGTTTTTCTTGGCGAAGTTTTTCACCGATAATGGCGCGCGGCGATCTGAGTTACCTTCACGCAGTACTGGGTTTACCGCACTGCCTTTGATCTTGTCGTAACGTGTTTTGATTGACTTTTCAGCGTCGGTTTTTGGCTCATCCGGATAATTAGGGATGTCGTAACCTTTTTGCTGCAGTTCAAGGATACAGGCTTTTAATTGTGGAATTGAAGCACTGATATTCGGTAACTTGATGATGTTCGCTTCTGGCTGATTCGCTAACTCGCCAAGCTCAGTCAGATGATCGCCAATCTTTTGTGCTTCGGTCAGCTTCTCAGGGAAACTGGCAATAATACGGCCCGATAACGAGATATCACGGGTTTCAACCGCAACGCCCGCGGCGTCGGTAAAGGTTCTGATAATAGGTAAGAGTGAGAGGGTGGCCAGTGCTGGCGCTTCGTCTGTTTCAGTGTAAATAATTGTTGATGAGTTATCTTTCATGTTACATCCTACATTATTGTAAAATTTAATATTTTTTATAATAATTTTATAGCATGGCGAACAAATCTGAGCACAGTGAAAATATCAATCAAGGCAATCGAATCCACCTTAATCTTCCACATTCTCAATGCCCTTCTGCCTTTGCGCGCAAGCTAAAATTTGTTACAACGACTCATTAAAACCTAATAAACATTTAGGCACAGATCACATTTTCTGGCCGACATCATAGAGCATTCGCAATAATATTCAAATTCCACTAACGGCGAATGCCAAGTACACTATGACCACATTAACGACTCAATCAAGTCAGGTAAGCGTGTCTCAACCTCCTGTTAGCAAAAGTATGAACAAGAACAAGTTTCCACCTAAAAGTGCCAATTCCAGTACCAGTTCCCCAGCCAAGAGCACGATTAAACCCGCTAAGCCCGCGAGCAGAGGCCCTGTCAACCGCGCTACCGCCGTAGATAGCAAAGTGGCGCCAGCACGTAATGCCAATGGCAGTTTAAAGAAAGAACCCTTTAAAAATCCTAATCGACGCGCAATTGCGGCGGCAAAACCGGTGCAGAGCCAAACGCTCGCACCGATTATCGTGCTGTTTAATAAGCCTTTTGATGTACTTTGCCAGTTTACCGATGAACAAGGTCGTAAAACCCTAAAAGACTATATTCCCATTGCTGACGTGTATGCCGCAGGCCGCTTAGACAGAGACAGTGAGGGCTTGTTGCTGCTGACCAATGACGGTCAATTACAGGCAAGACTGACAGAACCAAAAAAGAAAACATTTAAAACCTATTGGGTGCAAGTAGAAGGCGTGCCGACGGAAGATGCACTGACAAAACTGCGCCAAGGTGTTGAATTAAATGATGGTATGACGCTGCCTGCTAAAGTCAAAATCATGGACTCACCCGATATTGGGCCGCGTAATCCGCCAGTGAGAGAACGCAAAAATATCCCGACGACTTGGCTAGAAATCCAAATTCATGAAGGCCGTAACCGCCAAGTCAGACGCATGACAGCGCATATTGGTTTCCCGACCTTAAGATTAATCCGTTATAAAATAGGCCAATGGAGTCTAGATAATTTGCCATCGGGTGAGCATAAATGCATTCGCCTCGGTGATGAAGTCTAACTTTCAGCCAAGTTTCTGCGCTCAACGCCACTAATAAGTGGCACCATGTCCACTCAAAGGAGGCACTATGAGTCAACGATATAAACCCAATGTGACCGTCGCTTGTATTATTCATGCGACTTCACAGGATAAGTATCTGATGGTGGAAGAGTGGATTGATGGCGAGCAGCGCTTTAATCAGCCAGCGGGTCACTTAGAAGCGAATGAAAGCTTAATCCAAGCCTGTGAGCGTGAAGTGTTTGAGGAAACGGGGTTATCATTTAACCCCCAAGGACTCGTCGGCATCTATCAATTTAGCGCCAGTGAAGACTTAGCCTTTGTGCGCTTTACCTTCTTCGTACAGTTAGATGATACGCCCTCACCTGCACCGCAGGACAAGGCTATCCACAGTGCGCACTGGCTGAGTTTTGCACAGATAGAAGCCAAGTCATCTTTACTGCGCAGCCCCTTAGTGCTCGATTGCCTAAAAGACTATCTTAATAACGCACAACAGGGCCAAACTTATCCCCTCTCCTTACTCAATAGTGACCGCCTCGCGATAGCCCAAGCGAGTAAGGCGTGATAGAATACCGCCCCGCATAAACTGCTTGTTAAACTTATGCATGTGCTAGTGCCTATCGGCCTCTACGTGGCTAAATAGTAGACTGCACAGTAGGCCGTAAATACGAGTCTACTGACCGCTCGCACTACACCCAGATTTTTAAATTAGCTTTTAAGTTAGCTTGGATTTAACGCTAGCCCATATTTTTTAAGCTAGGTTAGGCACTTTTGTTACGCGCTCAATGTCGCGGCTTAACTTCAACAACCTAGCCAACACACATACTCAATGGTTTTTAGGATCTATGACATCAATCGAACCCACTCACACAGGAAAAAAAGTCATTGTCGGCATGTCCGGCGGTGTAGATTCATCTGTTTCAGCCTATTTGCTTATGCAGCAAGGCTATCAGGTTGAAGGCCTTTTCATGAAGAACTGGGAAGAAGATGACAACAACGAGTACTGCGCTGCCGCAGAAGATTTAAAAGATGCCCAAGCCGTATGCGACAAGCTCGGGATCAAGCTACACACAGTTAACTTTGCAGCCGAATATTGGGACAATGTCTTTGAGTATTTCCTCGCCGAATACAAAGCGGGGCGCACGCCAAATCCCGATATCATGTGCAACAAAGAAATCAAATTTAAGGCATTTTTAGAATTTGCCGACGAAATCCTCGACGCCGATTACATCGCCATGGGCCACTATGTGCGCCGCCGCGACAATAGCGATGGCAGCACACAAATGCTCCGTGGCGTCGATGGCAATAAAGATCAAAGTTATTTCCTCTACACCCTTAGCCACGAGCAAGTGGCCCGAAGTCTGTTTCCTGTCGGTGAATTGGAAAAACATCAAGTACGTGAAATCGCAAAAGAAATGGGCCTAATCACCCATGATAAAAAAGACAGCACCGGCATCTGCTTTATCGGTGAGCGCAAGTTCACTGAATTCCTAGGCACTTATTTACCTGCGCAGCCTGGCAATATCGAAACCCCAGAAGGCGAAATCATAGGCACACACCAAGGGCTGATGTACCACACCTTAGGCCAGCGTAAAGGCTTAGGCATTGGCGGTATGAAAAACAGCAATGACGATCCTTGGTATGTCGTCGATAAAGATCTTGAGCGTAACGTGTTGATCGTAGGTCAAGGCGGACACCATCCTCGTTTGATGTCGACCGGCATGACAGTTAACCAACTGCATTGGGTGGATAGAACCGGACCTGTCGATGGCTGTCATATCGCTGTAAAAACCCGTTATCGCCAACAAGATGTGCCTTGTACTTTGACCTACACAGATGAACACACCTTGCGCGTGGTCTTCGATGAGCCTGTTGCGGCGGTGACGCCTGGGCAGTCTGCGGTATTTTATGATGGTGAAGTCTGCCTAGGTGGCGGCATCATAGATCAATTGATCCGAGGGTAAATCGTGAACGAGCAACTAGTTAATCGGACAATGGCGTTTGCAGGCATACTGCAAGCCATTGCCCAAGTTCAACATTTAGCCCGCCATGGCGAATTAGATAATGCCGAGCTCGCGGCGAGCTTAAACACCATTCTTGTCACCAATCCTGACAATACTGCCGATGTATACCAAGACAAAATCGTATTGCAAAAAGGCTATAAGCTGATCCTGAATCAGCTCGGTGACAGCAGTCAAAAAGATGTTGAAATCACCCGCTATTTAGTTGGCGTGTTGGCGTTAGAGCGAAAATTAGTTCGCTCAAACAGTGGTTTAGGCATGTTGGCCGAGCGCATTAATCAAGTGAATCGCCAGCTACATCATTTTGCGATCACAGATGAACAAGTGATTGCCAATCTTGCCAGCATTTACAGTGACATCATCAGTAATTTAGGGCCAAAAATCCAAATCTCTGGTAATCCTGTGTGTTTGCAACGCCCTATCGTACAACAAAAAATTCGCGCTCTGCTGCTGGCAGCCATGCGCAGCGCTGTACTGTGGCGCCAACTAGGCGGTAAGCGTCGACACTTAGTCTTCGCCCGCAAAGCCATAGTCGATACAGCCAAGAAAAGTCTTACCCTATAATAAAATTAGCGTTCATCAAGGAGCTTCACATGGATCTTTCCGCACTAACTGCTATCTCTCCGGTAGACGGTCGTTATGGTAGTAAAACCGCTTCATTGAGAGGGATTTTCAGCGAGTTCGGTCTTACCAAGTACCGTGTTCAGGTTGAAATCAATTGGCTAAAACTGTTAGCAGACTGCCCAGACATTAGCGAAGTGCCAACATTGAGCGCGTCAGCAATCGCTGTGCTCGATGGCATTAAAGACAATTTCAACGAACAAGATGCGCTGCGTGTTAAGGCTATCGAAAGCACCACTAACCACGATGTGAAAGCGGTTGAATACTTCATCAAAGAAAAAATCGCGGGCAATAGCGAATTAGCCGCTGTGGGTGAGTTTGTTCACTTTGCCTGTACTTCCGAAGATATCAACAACTTAAGCCACGGTTTAATGTTGACTGAAGCCCGTGAGCAAGTATTACTGCCATATTGCAACGAGTTGCTGACTGCGATTAAAAAGCTGGCGATTGAATATCGCTCTGTGCCATTAATGTCACGCACCCATGGCCAACCTGCTTCACCTTCGACACTCGGTAAAGAGATGGCGAACGTGGCGATGCGTCTTGAGCGTCAAATCAAACAAATTGCCAATGTTGAAATCATGGGCAAACTGAACGGTGCCGTAGGTAACTACAATGCTCACCTGTCAGCCTACCCTGAAGTTAATTGGCATGAACTGTCTGAGCGTTTTGTGACTAGCCTTGGCCTGCACTGGAACGCCTACACGACGCAAATCGAACCACACGATTACATTGCCGAACTGTTTGATGCGGTTGCCCGTTTCAACACTGTGCTGATTGACTTTGACCGTGACATTTGGGGTTACATTGCCCTAGGTCACTTCAAACAACGCACTATCGCCGGTGAAATCGGTTCATCGACTATGCCGCACAAAGTTAACCCAATCGATTTTGAAAACTCTGAGGGTAACTTAGGTATCGCTAACGCGCTGATGCAACATTTAGCGTCTAAGCTGCCGTTATCAAGATGGCAACGTGACTTAACTGACTCAACTGTGCTGCGTAACTTAGGCGTAGGTATTGCCCATGCGTTGATCGCGTATCAAGCGACCTTAAAAGGCATCAGCAAGTTAGAAGTTAACGAAGCGCACCTGCGTGATGAGTTAGATCACAACTGGGAAGTGTTAGCAGAACCCGTACAAACGGTAATGCGTCGTTATGGTATTGAAAAGCCATACGAAAAGTTAAAAGAACTGACGCGCGGTAAACGTATCGACGCGCAGCAACTGTCAGTGTTTATTGACGGACTTGAATTACCAGACTCAGTGAAAGCTGAGCTGAAGAAAATGACGCCCGCCAATTACATTGGTCGCGCCGAAACGTTTGTCGACGAACTGAAGTAAGCTTTTAACTGAACTTAGTTTTTAACTGAAATTAGTTATTAGCCGAAATTGGCGATGGACAATACTCTTTCATAAACAGAAATAAGGATTAAGGCGACTCACATCTCCGCGATGTGGTCGCCTTTTTTAACACTATGTATACACTCAATCTCGATATCGCCCAGTTTCTTAGTGAATACTGGCAAAAGAAACCCCTGCTGATCAAAAAAGCGTTTCCGCTGTTTGAAGATCCGATCAGCGCCGATGAACTAGCAGGCCTTGCCTGTGAAGAAGAAATCTCTTCGCGTATCGTCGTCACTAAAGACGATAACTGGGAAGTGGTTCAAGGCCCGTTTGAAGATTACGACAGCTATGGCGAAACCCATTGGCAGTTATTAGTGCAAGCAGTCAATCATTGGTATCCCGATTCGCAGCCATTAGTTGAAGCGCTACGCTTTTTACCTGACTGGCGTTTCGATGACTTGATGGCCTCATTTGCAACGCCAAGTGGTGGTGTGGGCCCGCACGTTGATAACTACGATGTGTTTATCATTCAAGGTGAAGGTGAACGTCGCTGGACTGTGGGCGACAATACCCCGCAACAACGCCGTGGTGGCAATCCCAACTCGCCGCTGGTTGAAGACTTCATCCCAATTATCGATGTGGTGTTAGAAAAAGGCGACATGCTTTATATTCCACCTGGTTTCCCGCATTGCGGCGAAACCCTAACAGTGGCAATGAGTTACTCAATTGGTTTTCGTGCACCAAGCCAGCAAGAACTGATCAGTGAAGTCGCCGATTACCTGCTCGACAATAACTTAGGTCAGCAGCGTTTCACGTCGCAAACTGAACCGAGTTCAGCGGGTATCGTCAGCCAAGATCATCAAGTGGGCATAATGTCACTCTTGAGTCAGCTGAGCCAAGATCCCAATAGCTACCAAATCGTGTTAGGTAAGTTGCTTAGTCAAAACCGTTTCGAGCTTGATTTGTGTGAAGGCGAAGAAGCTTACAGCATTGAAGATTTGCAAGATGCCTTTGCCCAAGACGCTGGCATCAGCCGTATCGGCGGTTTGAAAGTATTGCGCCTTGAAAATGACGCCACGCCGCGATTATTCATCAATGGTGATGTGCACGAATTGCTAAATACACCGGTAGACGTTATCGCACAGTTGAGCGATAACGTGAGCTTAAGCGCCGATGAAGCGACTGAAATATGTCAGCATGAAGAAGTTCAAGCCTTACTGTTGAAACTCATCAATCAAGGTTTCTTCTACTTAAGCGACAGCGAAGAATAAGCCCTATCGACTTTGCTCGATGACCTTGTTCTCAACAGAGGAAATCTGCATATAAGTCAGCATAAATAAGGCACTCAATTGAGTGCCTTATTGTGATGTCAGTTATCAGTATCAATCAACGCAAGATACTGTTGTATCAACTCATTTGAGTTTAAGCATTCCACAGTTTATCGTCATTGTGCATACGATATAAACTCTCGGCGCGCGATACCAGTAATTGCGCAAACTTAGCTTGAGTGGCATCACGGGTTGCACCTGAACGTACCAAGTTTTCCGCCTGCATTTGCCACATCATAGAGAAATGACGTACCGCATCACGGGCCGTTGCCGCCACTTTCACATCGACGAAATCCGAGGGTAAATCGCCCGACATCACCCAATAGGTTTTGTTGCTGGGACGCTTGGATTCCATTTTCCAAATCGCCATGTAAGGCGCAAGATAACGACTGTCATCGGCCAAGACTTTGCTTGGGATCACGCCTTTTTCAGCGAGGAAACGATTGGCTTTTTGGAATTGAGTTCTGACCCACTCTTGACGCAGCTTTTCCACTTCTTCAGCTGATAAATTCTGTTGAGTTTGGTCGACAGCTTGTTCAGTCATACTTCCGTCCTATCTTATTGTTATAACGCGAACCTAATTCTTGGGATCAGTGCGCGCTTCATTCTATTTGTTACATTAAATTCAGTACAATCCATTTCCAACCGCAAAGCTTACGTTTACGTAAAGTGGAAAGCTAAATTGCCACAAATAATGTATTTATTCGGTCATTATGCATGGTTGAGAGTATCGCTAAATGCTATGGTTCTGCAATAAATATAACAAGCAGTCGATGGGGACTCACCTCGTCGGCTTTTTCATTGTGTATAGCGGAGAAATTCACGTGGCTGTATTTAATCATGTATCCTTTGACGAACATGAACAGGTCGTATTCTGTCATGATAAAGAAAGTGGCTTAAAGGCCATTGTCGCCATCCATAACACCAACCTTGGCCCTGCTGTGGGTGGTTGCCGGATGTGGAATTACCAATCGGATGATGAAGCCCTGACTGACGTATTACGCCTCTCTCGTGGCATGACTTACAAAAACGCCCTTGCCGGTTTAACCATGGGCGGCGGCAAATCAGTGATCATCGCCGATCCAAAAAGACAAGACCGCGAAGCCCTATTCCGCGCTTTTGGCCGTTTCATTAATAGCCTTGGCGGCCGCTATTATTCCGCTGAAGACGTGGGTACAACCACAGCAGATATCATGATTGCCCATGAAGAAACCCCTTATATGGCAGGTCTTGAAGGCAAGAGTGGCGATCCATCACCGTTCACCGCCCTTGGCACTTATTTAGGCATCAAAGCTGCGGTTAAACATAGACTCGGTTTAGACAGCCTAAAAGGCCTTAAAATCGCCGTTCAAGGTGTAGGTCACGTTGGCTATTACCTGTGCAAACACTTGCATAACGAAGGTGCTGAACTGATTGTTACCGACATTCATCAAGCCTCGTTAGACAGAGTCGCTACCGACTTTGGTGCCATTGTTGTCGCGCCTCAAGAAATCTACGCGCAAGATGTGGATGTGTATGCTCCATGTGCCCTTGGCGCAACTTTAAACGATGCGACCTTACCGCAACTGAAAGCCAAAATTGTTGCTGGCTGTGCCAACAACCAATTAGCTGAAGTACGCCACGGCGAACAACTGAAAGAAATGGGCATTCTGTACGCGCCAGACTATGTGATCAACGCAGGCGGCATTATCAACGTGTCGTTCGAAAAAGATTACGATGCGGCGAAATCGACCGCTAAAGTAGAAGAAATTTACAACACCCTGTTAAAAATATTCAGCCAAGCTGATGCGCAGAACCGTACAACCGGCGCTGTGGCTGATGAAATGGCCAAAGCCATTATCGAAGCCGCAAAAAAGTAATTTTTCTGCCCGCGTAACATCCGCAAAAGCGACCTCTGGTCGCTTTTTTGTTATCTAAAATTTAATCTAGCGCTAAGCTCATGGTTTAGCCGCGCTTTTAATTTCGACACAGAATATTCATTAAATCACGCTGGAAAACGTCATATTTGTCTGCTTGAATTAGCCTCTCAGGTCCCAGCACAGGATAGCGCTATGATCCGTTTCAAGTATGATCTCAACCAAGATGTAGTTGAACTGCAAGCCAGTAATTGGAGCGGTTTAGAGCGGGTCTTTGTCAACGGCCAGATGGTGTCGCACAAGCTAAATTTTAAGCCTCAGAGCGAACATACCATCCAACTTAAAGACGGCGCACCTTGCAAGTTTGAACTGCTTATCGATCCCCAAACCGATGAGTTGATGTGCCGAATTTATAAGCAGCACACACTCGTCGCCAGCCTAAAACAAGGCAAAGAAAATTTGTTAGCCAGCCGCCGTTATTTACAACACTCAGTAATAGCCGTCAGCTTACTGTGCGTCTTTGCACTTTACTTGAATTGATTGCACAAGTTTAATCCCGCGAAGTAACGGATGAATGACGGAATTAAACTGGAGAAAATGAATTTAGACAACCACATACAGATAGCAACGAAAACGGCTAAACCGCAGTCTCCCTCCATACCAAATGAATCCGTATCATTAAGCCAAGCGATTGATCTTATTTAACAGTAAGACGAACTGCTGCTGCTCCTCATCACTGAGGTTAGACAGGAATTTTTCGTTAACCCGCTCAGCTTCGCAAATCAGATCTTGCTCTAACGCTTTAGCTTCATCGGTCAAAAAAATTTGAAAGGCGCGCCGATTATCGGCTTCTTGATGGCGTGTAATAAGACCTTGTACCTGTAACTGATCGAGTAAACGAGTCATAGTGTAATTTGCCACATCGCAACGCTTAGACAATTCAGTTTGGCTGATGCCCTCCTCTTGCCACAAAGCAAACAGCACAGGCCACAGTTTTATATCGAGTTGATATCGCTTAAGATGCAGATCAAGCTCATTTTGCAGCTCGATATTTAAGTGGGAAACAAGATAGCCTAAGCTTTCATGACGATTCAAACAGCACCTCCTACAACAAAGGTTTTCAAGCGTTTTCACTTACCCTGTGCGCAATCATAGGAACCCAGAGTCAGTTTTAATACTACCACTTAACCCGCAATAAACTAGCTAACACCACAGCTAATTATGCGATTAACCTACGAACTCACTGCTCATTTAGATCAGATAAATTGAATTCATTCACAAAATTATAGTAACAAGCACGACCTAATTTCCCCCATAACCCGCGCTCAAGTGGCAAATAAACACTGTCATCGGTGAGCTTCATCTGCTTTATATCCACATTGTGGTGCAGAGTGTCAATACTGGTGCTCACATTGAGCAGAGAATGGGGTTGCGCTCGCTCGAAATCGACAATCAGCAGCGGCGCATCTTCAACCTGCACTCGTACCTTCTCCACTGGGGTAATTAAAAAATACTCATCATCGATGCAATGCAAAATACTGGCGAACAACTTAGCAAACTTTGCTGGTAGCGATGTACCCAAATACGTCCAATCACCCAAGGCGTTAATGTCAAATAGTGGGATGTCACTGCACAATGGCGTTGTTGTCGTTAATGCGCTATCGGCGGCGAATTGTTTGAGTGTGTGCTCAATACTGTCTGTCATCTTTTCCATCTGCGGCCTCCATCATCCATAAAAAAACCAGCCTTGCGGCTGGCTTTAGTGTGACATTCAACACTGGGATATGCTAGTGAGGATAATAACAAGCTCACTAGTTAAGCGATAAACACCACTAGATATTTGCTAACTCAAGCAAGGCCTCCAGTGGATGTTTTGGCTTGTAACCAGCAAAACGTTTCACTTGAGTACGGCAAGAATAGCCCGACACTAACACTTGCGGCTGTTCAATCTTAGCGAGAGTTTGCTGCCAAGACATCTCAAACAAGGCCTTAGAGCGCTCTAAGTTTTCCGCCTCATGGCCGTAGGTTCCGGCCATACCACAACAACCTAAATTGACTGCGGTTAACTTAGCACCAAAATGGGCGAAGATTTTAGTCCACTCGTTGGCAGTATTTGGCTTGGCCGTCGATTCAGTGCAATGACTAAACCAGGTATATTGCTTATCTTGTGGCGCTTTCGCGGGTAAATCCTTGATGACATTCAGTAGCCATTCGTTAGCTAACTTGACCTCAAAAGTACCGCGATTAGCCCCTAAGACTTCGCGGTATTCGTCGCGATAACATAAGACTAAGGCAGGATCGATGCCGACCATCGGCATGCCCAGTTTATGAACTTGATTCAAAAAATCTGCACTCGACTGCGCCGTTTTAGCGAACTTATCTAAAAATCCCTTGATATGCGTTGGCTTACCATTGGGTTTATAAGGCAACAACACGGGTTTTAACCCAAGTTTTTCAATCAACTGGATAAAGCGCAGCACAAGGCCAGAGTCATAGAAACTGTTAAAGGGATCTTGTACCACCAACACAAACTGTGAGCGCGCCTCTTCTGGAATTGCCTGTAGTGCCGCTAAGTCATAACCGCGGCTTGCATGACCATCGAGTCTTTGCTTCAAGGTCGGCACAGATAACGCAGGCGCATCCACATAACCAATCGCCTTTTTAATCACCCATTGGCTCAATGGATTTTGCGCGGCAAAGTTAGTGAGACGCGGTGCCGCGGCCATTAATGGCAAACTATCTTCGATACCTGCAACAAGATAGTCCTTAGCCGGTCTTAAATAACGTTGATAGTAGATATTAAAGAACTGCGCCCTAAACTTAGGCACATCCACTTTGACTGGACATTGTCCAGAGCAGGCTTTGCATGCCAAACAGCCCTTAAGCGATTCCATCACCTCGTGGGAGTAATCATAATCACGTTTGGCATTGATGGTATTTTGAATGCGCTGCAATATACCAAAAGGTTTCGCTTTTGCGAGGGCATTAACATCAACCCCTTCAGCCTCAAGTAGCCTTAGCCACTCTCTCATGAGTCCTGCACGTCCCTTAGGCGACTGTACTCTATCGCCTGTCACCTTAAACGATGGGCACATGGGCGAATAGCTACTGTAATTAAAACACAAGCCGTTGCCGTTACAATTCATCACATCGGGGAACGCATCACGTACTTCGATGGGAATTTGTCGGTCAAATTTACCGCGCTTAACACTGTCAACATCGTAATAGAGGGCGCCAGTCTGTTTAGGCGCCACCAGCTTGCCGGGGTTTAATCGGTTATCGGGGTCGAACAAGCCTTTGATATCTTGTAGAACGCCGTATAGTTCATCACCAAAGACAGATGGACCGTATTCACCACGCACACCTTTACCGTGTTCGCCCCACATCAGGCCGCCGTATTTAAGCGTCAGTGCCGCGACTTGATCTGAAATGACTCGCAGTAGTTTTTCATCTTCAACATCGCACATATCGAGTGCGGGCCGAACATGCAACACGCCCGCATCCACATGACCGAACATACCGTATTGCAGATTATGACCATCGAGTACTGCGCGAAACTCCATAATATAGTCGGCGAGTTTTTCGGGCGGCACCGCGGTATCTTCCGCAAAGGCGATAGGTTTGCGACGTCCTTTAGTGGCGCCGAGTAAACCAACGGCTTTTTTGCGCATGCCGTAGATTTTTTCGATGCTTGGCTTGTCTTGCGTCACTTGGTAACCCAATACGCCGCACTCACCTTTGCTGATCTGCTCAGTCAACACAGCTTCCAAACTTGCCAGCTTTTGCTCAACTTCGACCGTGTCACCGGCAAATTCGACCATATTGAGGCCATCAATAACTTTACCAGGCACTTCTTGGATCAGATCAGATACCGAGTGCCAGACAATATCTTCACGGGCTAAATTCAGCACTTTTGAATCGACAGTTTCGACCACAGTCGCCCGCGCGGCGACTAAGGATGGCGCATGACGCAATGCCGATTGGAACGAATCGTACTTAATGTTCACCATAGCGCGCTCGGTCGGCAGCGGGGTGAGATTGAGTTTAGCTTCGGTTAACACCGCAAGCGTGCCCTCTGAGCCCGTTAAAATCCGAGATAAATCGAATTGTGTCAGGCTGTCGTTCCACACGTGTTTTAAGTCATAGCCAGTGAGGAAACGGTTAAGTTTAGGAAATTGGTTTTCAATCTGAGTACGCTTTTCGCGGCATACCGCCGCCACAGCAGAAATCAGTTTCTGCCCCAGCGGATTATCACTGACGTTATCTGGGTTACACAGTAGTCCCGCATCTAGGGGATGCGTATCCAGCACACTGCCATCAATCAACACACTGCGTAGCGCCAGCACGTGATCTGAGGTCTTACCATAAACCAGTGAGCCCGCACCCGAGGCATCGGTATTAATCATGCCGCCAATTGTGGCGCGGTTTGAGGTGGATAAATCGGGACTAAAAAAGAATCCATGGGGACGCAATACATCGTTGAGCGCATCTTTAACGACACCAGCTTCAACTCGCACCCAACCTTGCTCAGCATTCACTTCGAGCACGCGGTTCATGTAACGCGACACATCTAAAATCAAACCATGGGTGAGGGATTGTCCGTTGGTGCCCGTACCACCGCCCCGCGCACTAAAGGTCACGCTGCGAAATGTGTCGCTGGCGGCCAGCGTCAATGCAATTTGGATATCCTGCTGATTTTTAGGATATAACACGGCTTGAGGTAAAAATTGATATACCGAGTTGTCGGTGGCTTGCACTAAACGTGCGCTGTAACGTTTGTCTATATCACCGGAATACTCACTTTGCTCCAGTGCATCAAGGTATGCCAAATACACTGGCTCTAATGTTTGTTGATGTGATAGCAGGGGTAACATAGATGGCTTCTGTCAATTATCGTTATGGCGCCATTATAAACAAAAAAAAGCCGCTAAAAAGCGGCTTTTTTAACAAGTTTATAAAATGACTATCTAGATCAAGCGTGCGCTTCGGCTAAATACAACCAAGTATCAATCACAGTATCAGGGTTTAATGACACTGTATCTATGCCTTGTTCTACCAACCAAGCGGCAAAATCAGCGTGATCTGAAGGTCCTTGACCACAGATACCTATGTAAGCGCCCTTCGCTTTAGCCGCTTTAATGGCTAATGAAAGTAGCATTTTAACGGCTTCATCACGCTCATCGAATAAGTGGCTGATGATACCGGAGTCACGGTCAAGTCCGAGTGTCAGCTGAGTTAAATCGTTTGAGCCGATAGAGAAGCCATCGAAATGCTCAAGGAATTGGTCTGCTAACAGGGCGTTTGAAGGCACTTCACACATCATAATGACGCGTAAACCGTCTTTGCCGCGCTCTAAACCTTGCTCTTTCAGCAGGCCGACCACTTGCTCAGCTTCTTTCACTGTGCGAACGAATGGGATCATGACTTCAACGTTTTTCAGCCCCATGTCATTACGAACGCGTTTGATCGCTTCACACTCAAGCGCAAAACAGTCACGGAAGGATTCAGAGATATAACGGCTTGCACCGCGGAAGCCCAGCATTGGGTTCTCTTCTTCTGGCTCGTATCTGTCTCCGCCAACCAAGTTTGCGTATTCGTTAGACTTAAAGTCTGACATACGGACGATCACTTTCTTCGGATAGAAAGCTGAACCTATGGTCGCAATACCTTCAACCAGACGGGCAATATAGAACTCAACTGGAGATTCATAACCTGCGATCATCTCGTTGATTTCAGTTTGCAGCACAGCGTCTTGTTGATTGAACTCAAGCAGTGCCTTTGGATGAATACCGATCATACGGTTGATGATGAATTCTAAACGCGCTAGACCCACACCTTCGTTTGGCAAACGGGCAAAATCAAATGCACGATCAGGGTTACCCACGTTCATCATAATTTTCATTGGCAATGCAGGCAGAGAGTCAACACGGTTTGAAATCACTTCAAACTCTTGTTTACCTTCGTAGATAAAGCCAGTGTCACCTTCGGCGCAAGAAACAGTCACGATTTGACCATTCTTGATACGGTCAGTTACGTCACCACAACCTACGACTGCTGGCACACCCAATTCGCGGGCGATAATCGCCGCGTGACAGGTACGACCGCCACGGTTTGTGACGATAGCACTTGCGCGCTTCATGATAGGTTCCCAATCGGGATCTGTCATGTCAGTCACTAACACGTCGCCAGGTTGGATTTGATCCATATCGGCGATTGAGGTTAATACTTTGGCTACACCAGTACCCACTTTATGACCGATAGCGCGACCTTCACAGATCACAGCGCCACGGCTCTTTAAGTGATAACGCTCAATTAATTGCACATCTTCACGGCTACGAACCGTTTCTGGACGTGCTTGAACGATATACAGCTTGCCGTCGTTACCGTCTTTCGCCCATTCGATGTCCATTGGACGACCGTAATGTTTTTCGATAACCATAGCTTGCTTAGCTAATTCTTCGACTTCAGCGTCATTGATTGAGAATTGGCGACGCTTGTCAGCACTCACGTCTTCAATTTTCACTTGTTTGCCGTGAGCAGCATCATCTGAATACACCATTTGGATGAGCTTGCTACCGATATTACGGCGCACAACAGCCTTATGACCTAAGGCTAAAATCGGTTTGTGAACATAAAATTCATCAGGGTTTACCGCGCCTTGAACAACCATTTCACCCAGACCAAAAGATGAAGTAATAAACACGACATCGTTATTGCCAGATTCAGTGTCCATAGTGAACATCACACCTGAAGCCGCTTTATCTGAACGAACCATGCGTTGCACGCCAGCAGACAAGGCTACACCGTGGTGCTCATAACCTTGGTGGACACGGTAGGAAATAGCGCGATCGTTAAAGAGTGAAGCGTATACGTGCTTGATCGCCACGAGTACAGATTCAAATCCTTTAACGTTTAAGAAAGTTTCTTGCTGACCCGCAAAAGATGCATCTGGCATATCTTCTGCTGTTGCAGAAGAACGTACCGCGAATGACGCTTCGCTAGTTTCAGCGGCAAGTTTATCGTAAGCTTCACGAATAGCTTGCTCTAATGCTGGTTGAAATGGGGTGTCGATAACCCACTGCCTGATCTGTGCACCTACTTTAGCCAGCGCATTGACATCATCTACATCCAGTGTGGCGAGAATGTCATAAATCTTCTGGTTAACTCCGCTTTGTTCAAGGAACTCGTTGAACGCATGGGAAGTTGTCGCAAATCCGCCAGGTACTTGAACACCGGCATTGGCCAGATTGCTGATCATCTCGCCTAGAGAAGCATTTTTACCGCCAACCAAGTTGACGTCACCCATGCCTAATTCTTGATACCAGAGTACGTATTGCTGCACAGTTCTATCTCCGCAAGTTTATTTCAGTGGCCCCTTCACACGAGGGCAGCGGCATTTTACACTCCTGCCGAACACGCGTAAATCTATAATTTTATTTGTAATTTTATTACTACAAGAGGTCAGTATGGCACCAAAAGTATTCTATATCTCCGACGGGACAGCGATCACAGCTGAAGTTTTTGGTCATGCGGTTCTCTCGCAATTTCCATTAGAATTTGAGTCACTTACAATTCCATTCGTTGAAACTCTCACGAAAGCGGAGCAAGTTAAGCGACAAATTAATGATTGTTTTATTACAACAGGTGAGCGGCCGTTAGTATTCCATTCCATCGTCAAACCAGAAATTCGCGACATTATTTATTCGAGTGAAGGCTTAGATTATGATTTTTTGAATACTTTCGTGGCACCACTCGAACAACATTTAGGGGTTTCAGCTTCTCCGGTGCTACATCGCACCCATGGAAAAGCCAATCACGGCTATGAAGCGCGAATTGATGCCATTAATTTCGCCATGGATAATGATGACGGCCAGACCATGAAACACATGGATCAAGCCGATCTAGTTCTACTTGGGGTCTCACGCTGTGGCAAAACGCCCTCTAGCCTGTATTTATCGATGCAGTTTGGAATCAAAGCAGCAAACTACCCTTTCACCGAAGATGATATGGATAACCTCAAGTTACCTGAAGCGTTGAAACGCAATAAGAAAAAGCTGTTTGGCTTGACGATTGACCCCGTGCGTTTACATGAAATCCGTCAGAGTCGAATGGAGAATAGCCGCTACTCGTCACTCAAGCAGTGCCGCTTAGAAGTCAAAGAAGTCGAAATGCTATTTAAACGTGAACGCATTCCTTATATAGATACAACGAATCATTCCGTGGAAGAAATTGCCACCAAAATCTTGGATGTCACGGGCCTAGAACGCCACATGTTCTAAGCTTGCAGAGTGAAACGCAGCCAGAAAAACCGAGTGAATTTAGCTTAAATGAATCTAACTTAAATCAAATTCATTGCACAGTTGCCGACAATTAACACAATTGGCGCTGTGCAACTCGGTTCGATTCGTTATAATCCGAGGCAATCTGGCGAAAAGCGCCGCACGCAAGCTCGGTATTTTGAATGACCATAAAAACAGACGAACTACGCACTTCCTTATTAGCAAAAGTCATCTCACCTGCGCAACTGGCATCTGAGTTCCCATTAACTCAAGATGCGGCCGATTATCTGGTTCAGCAACGTCGTGAAGTCGAAGCCATTATTATGGGTGAAGACCAGCGTCTTTTGGTGATCATAGGCCCCTGCTCAATCCACGATACCAAAGCGGCATTAGATTATGCGCAGCGCTTAGCCGCATTACATCAAGAATTGAAAGATGATTTGTGCATCTTAATGCGGGTCTATTTTGAGAAACCTCGCACAATTGTCGGTTGGAAAGGATTAATTTCAGATCCCGATCTCGATGGCAGTTTCGAGCCAAACAAAGGCTTACGCATTGCTCGCGAGCTACTGCAACAAATCACTGAATTAAAATTACCTATTGCCACCGAATTTTTAGATATGGTGAACGGCCAGTACATCGCCGATCTCATCACTTGGGGCGCAATTGGCGCGCGCACCACTGAAAGCCAAGTTCACCGTGAAATGGCTTCGGCACTGTCTTGCCCTGTTGGTTTTAAAAACGGTACCGATGGCAATATCAACATAGCCGTCGATGCAGTGCGCGCCGCACAAGTTCCGCATATTTTCTATTCACCGGATAAAGATGGCGCGATGGCGGTTTATCGCACCCACGGTAATCCGTTTGGTCATATCATTCTGCGCGGCGGCAAAACGCCTAATTACCACGCCGAAGATATCGAAAAAGCACGGCAACAACTTGCCTCTGTTGGGGTCACTCAACGTATGGTGGTTGATTTCAGCCACGGTAACAGTGAGAAAAACCACCTTAAGCAGCTTAACGTCGCCGATGAAATCATGGCGCAAATGCGGGCAGGCAGCACTGCCATCGCCGGTATTATGGCTGAAAGCTTCTTACAGGAAGGCAACCAGAAAGTCGTTGCAGACCAACCACTCTGTTATGGCCAAAGCATCACCGATGCCTGCTTACATTGGGATGACTCAGAAGTCCTGCTGCGTAAACTGGCAGCCGCTTCCCGCGAGCGAAAAGCACTGTTAGCGAAATAAGCCTGACGCTCGAAAAAAATGTCCGAAGCGATATACGTTTTCCAATAAAAAACCGATCTTAGATCGGTTTTTTAATTAAGAGCGGTTTAATAATCTTCAGCCACATTCTTAATGAGCGTTAAAGCCAGTGCATTTCTATCTTTAAGAATTAAAAATCTCTATAATTCTGCCTTATTTGCTGCATTACCTTAGGTTGCTGTATGTCGCTTACGCCCATTTCTCCAAACACCGAAAATACCTCCCGAACCGAACCTCCTGAAGCACAATTCCCAGAAGCGATTCAAACGCGAATCGATTCCTCAGAAGCGCGGGTTATCAAGGCGGTATTTCCATCCATCACCAATCATCACAATACCTTATTTGGTGGTGAAGCTTTAGCGTGGATGGATGAAACAGCCTTTATCGCTGCGACTCGTTTTTGCCGTAAAACCTTAGTAACTGTGAGTTCCGATAGAATCGATTTTAAAAAACCGATCCCCGCAGGCACATTAGCCGAACTGATCGCGCGGGTGATCCATGTCGGTAACACCTCATTGAAAGTTGAAGTGAATATCTATGTCGAAGACATGTATCAAGACCATCGAGAGCATGCCATACGTGGTGTGTTTACCTTTGTTGCAGTTGACGAACAACGAAATCCCACCCAAGTGTGGACATACGAGTAGTTTGTAGACGATTGAAAGACACTGAACCGCCCGTCATCTCGGGCTTTTGATCGCGACTTTACAATTTGAATATGTTTTTTATAACACCGACCAAAGTCTAACAACCAGAAACATATCAAAATTTTGTCCTGATTCATGAATAAAGCAATAGGATCCTTGATTACTTTTCTGTTACATTGAGTTCAATCTTCACGCGCACCGAACATAATCATAAAAGCCATGAAGCTAGAAAACTTAAATATTATTATCGCAGACGATCACCCATTGTTCAGAAATGCACTACGTCAAGCGCTGACCACAGCGTTTGAACATGCACAATGGTTTGAAGCCGACAGTGCTGATGCACTGCAATCTGTATTGGATGTCCGTAGCGTCGACTACGATCTTGTACTGTTGGATCTGCAGATGCCAGGTTCACACGGCTACTCCACCCTTATCCATCTTCGCTCACATTATCCCGAACTACCCGTTGTAGTGATATCAGCCCACGAGGATATCAATACCATTAGCCGTGCAATTCATTATGGCAGCAGTGGTTTTATCCCCAAATCGGCCTCGATGGAAACCCTCAAAGAGGCGCTAAGTGCAGTGTTATTCGGGGATATTTGGTTACCTAAAGGCACTGAGATTATTGATATCGATGACGATGCCGTTGATAAAATGGCCAGTAAATTATCCGATCTCACGCCGCAGCAATATAAAGTGCTGCAGATGTTTGCCGAAGGTTTGTTAAATAAGCAAATTGCCTACGATCTTGGCGTTTCAGAAGCGACCATTAAGGCGCACGCGACTGCCATTTTTAGAAAACTGGGCGTTCGCAACCGTACCCAAGCTGTTATAGCACTTGCTCAACTTGAAATGGATAAAGTCGATTTATCTTAATCGCTCATGCCACAAAAATGCCTCTTATATTAGCGGCATTTTTATGTCGGCAACTCGTCGCCAATTAACGCATTGGCAAATTTTTATCAGCAAACATTTCATCGATAAGCTGCTGGTCCCGTAAGGCGACGGCTTTCTCCACTACGTCACGGGTTAAATGCGGCGCAAAGTGCTGAATAAAATCATACATATAACTACGCAAGAAGCTGCCCTTCCTGAAGCCAATTTTAGTCGTACTGTGAGCAAACAAATGGCCAGCATCAATCGCCACTAAATCTTTATCAATATTAGGGTCAATCGCCATTGAGGCGATAACGCCCACACCTAATCCCAAACGGACATAGGTTTTCAGTACATCGGCGCTGGTCGCACTAAAAACGACACGCGGCTCTAAATTGGCACGATTAAAGGCTTTCTCAATTTCAGAGGCTCGGTCAAAACCGAACACATAGGTCACTAAGGGGAAGCGCGCTAACTCTTCGATGCTAATCGGATTATTTAAGCTACGAGTCGCAAGGGGATGATCTTTAGGCACCACGATGGAGCGATTCCAGTGATAACATGGCAGCATAATCAAGTCGGAATACAAATGCATTGCTTCGGTCGCAATGGCGAAATCCGCATCACCACGCGCTGCCTGTTCGCTGATCTGTGCTGGCGTCCCTTGGTGCATGTGTAAATTCACTTTAGGGTAACGATCAATAAACTGGCGGATGATTGTTGGTAACGCATAGCGCGCCTGAGTGTCTGTTGTGGAAATATTTAACTCGCCTTGATCGGGCTTAGTATATTCCTCAGAAACTTTTTTAATGCTTTCAACTTTACCCAATATATCATTGGCAATGCTGATCACTTGCAAACCCGCAGGTGTGACATGGGTTAAGTGCTTACCGCTACGACCAAATATTTGGATACCCAACTCATCTTCAAGCATGCGAACTTGTTTGCTGATCCCTGGTTGAGAGGTATACAAGTTTTCAGCGGTTGCCGACACATTGAGGTTATGTTTTACGACCTCAGTAATATACCTGAGTTGTTGCAGTTTCATCTTAATTCCTTGTCTCAAACACGCAAAATGCCATTAACAACTGAGCCCTCAAAGCACTCTCAGCTATAATCAATCGTTATAGTATATAGTAAAATTTAAAGCAAATAGGAATATAGAGCACAAGTCTGCAGATTCATACGACAGAAATGATAACCTAGGCTAAGATAACTATGCTAGTTTATTGATTTATTGTAGCATTAGCTCAATTGGATAAATAATGGAACATCTATGTCATTCACCTTGGTTCTGATCCTCATCGGTGCGCTTTTACTGCTTGTTATCGGAATTAACGTATTACAACAACAAAAAGAACGCGCGGAAGCAGAGCGTCGCATTGAATTTGCCCGTCAAAGAGCAATTATCGATGAAACCGAAGCTGTGTTATCTAACACAGGGATGATGCCTTGTAGCACGAATATTGTGTTGGTTTTGTACCGCCGTGTGCAAGATGCCTTGCAAGCTGCGACAGCAATTAGTAATACCCAGCAACAGTCTGATTATCAGCGCCGCCTAGCCGATATTAATAATCAAATAACAACCCTACAGTCTGGTCAATCTCAATCACCACCGATTGAGAATTTCAGACTACCCGATAACGACAAACAAATTTTAGCGCTAGTTCAAACCTTGAAAAAGCTCAAGGCAATACTCAGAGCCGAGCATAATAAAGGTAAAGTCGACCCGAGCATTTTTGCTCAGGAAGAAAATCGTATCGACAGTTTACAGCTGAGGATCAATGTTGACTCCATGCTTTCCCGAGCCAGAGCAGCCAGTTTTATGAAGCAATATGGTTCATCAAAACAAATGGTGACTAAAGCCCTATCGACATTACACGCCATTAAGGCACAAACACCGAATGACCCTTTCATTGGTCGTAAAGTGGATGAGGCTAAACAATTACTTGATGAGATTATGGGCGCGCAGAAACAATCTGAACCCAGTGCACCAAGACCTAAAAATGAAGAAGATGATATCGACATGCTGTTTCAACCGAAAAAGAAATGGTGATCAGTTTCTATTTGCTGACTTTTACGTTGAATTAGCGGCACGCTTTCCACTCGTTCTTCAGCGTTATCGGGCGTGGTGAGTGAGTAAGAATCAAGCGAACAACATTTTTGGCTCATCATCTACAGCAACAAATCAGTCTCTAAAGAAATCGAAACAAAAAAGCCAAGTCATCATTGACTTGGCTTTTTTATTCTCTTTGTCCCGTCCTGAAATACGTTGACATAAAGAGGACTTCTTTATGACAACATCAATTAACTCAAGCCGT